>NZ_JAGBIX010000096.1:0-58040 GCF_017934775.1 Kandleria sp.
CTGGCGGCGATGGCGCGATGGACACACCCGTACCCATGCCGAACACGGAAGTTAAGCATCGCAGCGGCGACGATAGTCGGAAACGGCAAAAACAGCACGCTGCCAGTCTGTCCGGTCCCCAAGGGGACTCCTTTTTTTTATCATTTTTTCTAAAGAAGCTAGTTGCTTCTTTTTTTATTATATATATATCTATACCCCTTAAAATCAACTTCTAAGAGCTTTTAATTTATCATATATTCACTTGATAGTAGTTTTCTATTTACCTCTTATATCGCCAAATATTGCTAATTTTATTTCAAGTATAAATAGAAATATAAACTTGCTTACTAAATAAAAGTAGAGTGCATATCATTGATATCTACTGCTTTTATACAAATAAAAAAGATCAGTGTGATGACACTGATCTTTACTGTTTTATTATAATCCTGTAGATTCAGAAACTAAGTCTACAACTTCTTCCATTGTAGCACATTCATCTGCACATTTATTTGCAAGAGTCTTACATTCTTCATAAGATAATCCTCTAATACGTTTTCTCTGTGCAAGAATTGAAGTAGCTGACATAGAGAATTCATCAAGACCTAAACCTAATAATAATGGTGCTGCCTTAGCTTCTCCAGCCATTTCACCACACATACCTGTCCATTTACCTTCTTTGTGTGATGCTTCAATTACATTCTTAACCAATCTGATGATTGCTGGGTTGAATGGCTGATATAAGTAGTTGATTGTAGAAGACATTCTATCTGCTGCAAATGTGTACTGAATTAAGTCATTAGTACCAATTGAGAAGAAGTCAACTTCTTTAGCAAACTGATCTGCTAATACAGCTGCTGCTGGGATTTCAATCATGATACCAACTTCAATCTTATCAGCAACTTTAACGCCTTCAGCGATTAATTTTTCTTTTTCTTCCATTAATACGCCTTTAGCTTCTCTAAATTCTCCAAGAGTAGCGATCATTGGGAACATGATGTGAAGTTCACCATAAACAGATGCTCTTAATAAAGCTCTTAACTGTACTCTGAAGATATCTTTTCTCTGTAAGCATAGACGAATAGCACGAACACCTAAGAATGGGTTCATTTCTTCAGGAAGTGGAAGTGCAGGTAATTTCTTATCTCCACCGATATCCAATGTTCTAACTACAACTGGACCATTAACATTTTCTAATACTTCCTTATAAACTTCAAACTGCTGTTCTTCAGTTGGAAGATCATCATTTTCCATGTATAAGAATTCAGTTCTGAATAGACCAACACCTTCAGCACCGTTAGCTTTTACAGCTTCTAAGTCATTTGGTGAACCGATGTTAGCAACTAATAAAGTCTTCTTACCGTCAGTAGAAACACTTTCAGCATCTACTAAAGTCTTTAATTCAGCTTTGTATTCATCATATTCTTTTTTCTTCTTTTCGAATTCAGCAATAGTAGCTTCATCAGGATTGATGATAACATCACCAGTATCTCCATCTAACACGATGAAATCACCGTCTTTTGTTTCATCAAGAATTGTATTAGTGGCTACAACTGCTGGAATTTCCATTGATCTTGCTAAAATAGCAGAATGAGATGTTCTACCACCGATATTAGTAGCGAACCCTTTAACAAGATTTTTATCTAACTGAGAAGTATCTGAAGGAGTCAAGTCGTTTGCAATAATTACGACTTCTTCATCAATACTGCTAGGGTCTGGTAATTTTTTACCTAATAAGTGAGCTTTTAAACGTGTAGAAACATCTTTAACATCTGCAGCTCTTTCTTTGAAGTAAGCATCTTCCATAGAAGAGAACATTGTAATGAACATTGTAGCTACATCTTCTAATGCTGCTGCAGCATTTAATTTTTCATCTTGAATTTTTGCTTCAACCTGCCCACCTAATTCAGGGTCATTTAACATCTGAATGTGTGCATCAAAGACTGCAGCTTCTTCTTCTGATAAATTCTTTGAAGCCTTTTCTTTGATTTTTAAAATTTCTTGTTCAACAGCTGCTTTGTGTTCTCTAAAGCTTTCAACTTCAGCTGCTGGATCTGCAACAGTATCTCTTGTAACTGTTAAATCAGGCATTTCTAATTTATAAGCTTTTGCTAATGCAATACCGCTTGATGCCCCAATACCTTTAATTGTTGTCATTTTGACCTACCTCCATCTTGTCTACATTTTACATGAAATCGCTTAGAAAATAAAGAGTTATGTGGAAACGTTTACTTTTTTAAAGCAAAATATAATTGAAATATTAAAGCATTTTCACAATATGAAAAATTCTCACAACCCTCATTTTTGTAGTACATAATGAGAGTGCAAGGAGGATGCATATGAATATTATTGTTGTTAAGAATTATGAAGAAGCAAGTCAAAAAGCCTTCGAAATTATCAAAAGTTTAGTTATTGAAAAACCGGATGCAAATCTTGGGTTAGCAACTGGTTCAACACCAATTCGTCTTTACGAATTGATGTGTGAAGATCATAGGGTCAATAAGACGAGCTATAAAGATGTCAATACATTCAACCTTGATGAGTATTACGGATTAAAGCATGATCATCCACAGAGCTATTACCATTTTATGCATGAACATCTTTTTAAACACATCGACATTAAAGAGGAGAATGTTCATATACCAAGTGGGGAAGGTCAAATTGAAGAAGATTGTAAAAGATACAATCAACTTCTTTCAAACAATAAGAGGGACATTCAGCTGTTAGGATTAGGTTCAAATGGACATATTGGATTTAATGAACCGGGTACTTCATTTGATACAAGTACCCACTATATTGCTTTAAAAGAAAGTACCATTAAAGATAATGCTGCACTATTCTTCAACGGAGATCTTGACGCAGTTCCAAAAAGTGCCATCACAATGGGTATTCACAATATCATGGAATCTAAGCATATCTTGCTTATTGCCTGCGGAAAAAGGAAAGCTGAAGCTGTCAAAGGGATGATTGAAGGGGAAGTCACTGAAGAACTACCTGCTTCAATTTTACAAAGACATCCACATGTTACAGTTATTATCGATGAAGAAGCAGCTTCATTACTCACAAAATAAAACGAGAAGAGATTATCTCTTCTCGTAAAAGAAAACCCTGAAAAGGGTTTTTTTAAATGCAAGTTAAATAGGGTGTAATCACATCTACAAGATTTTCAAGGAAAATCTGATCTTCTTCTGTAAAGCGGTCAAAAGAAGGAGAGTCAATATCTAATACCCCAATGCATTGACCATCTTTTATTAATGGGACTACAATTTCACTATTGGAAGCTGAATCACAGGCGATGTGTCCATCGAATTCATGAACATTGCTTACTCTTAAAGTCTTCTTTTCTTTAGCAGCTACACCACATACCCCTTTGCCATAAGGAATATGGACACAGGCTAGCTTGCCTTGGAAAGGACCAAGAATAAGTTCATTGCCTTTTGTACGATAGAATCCAACCCAATTGATATCATCAAAGTAATCATTTAGAACTGCAGAAATATTTGCCATGTTGGCAAGTGTATCCTTTTCTGAAGAAACAAGAGCTTGGATACTATTTATAATTAATTCTTTCATTTTATCACCCGCTTGTAATTATAACATATTATATTTTTATTTCCTATTTTTATAATAATTGGTCATAGCTTTTAGCTAATATTAAATAAAATAAAATTATGATATGATATCCAGGAGGTGATTTATTGTGCCGATTAACTTACCGGATGATTTGCCAGCTAATAAAATATTAAGTGAAGAAAACGTGTTTGTAATGAATCAGACACGTGCCACAACTCAGAATATCAGACCATTGCGTATTATGATTGTCAATCTGATGCCAACTAAAGAAGTGACAGAAACACAGCTTCTAAGACTTCTATCAAACACACCATTACAGATTGAAGTAGATCTAATTCGTACTGCCAGTCATGAACCTTCTCATGTCTCAATGGAACATCTTCGTAATTTCTACCATACTTTTGAAGATATCAAAGATAATTACTATGATGGCATGATTATAACAGGAGCTCCAGTAGAAAAGATGCCATTTGAACAGGTGGATTATTGGAATGAATTATGTACAATCATGGATTGGGCAACAAGTCATGTCTTCAGTTCATTTTTTATCTGTTGGGGAGCACAGGCTGCTTTATATCATTATTATAATATTAATAAACATCTTCTTAATCATAAGGTAACTGGAGTCTATAAACATAAGATCAATACGGATTATATGAAAAGAAAGATCTTAAGAGGCTTTGATTATGAATTCTATGCTCCACATTCACGCTATACAACAGTATATAAAGAAGATCTTGAAGCTATTCCAACATTGGATGTCCTTGCGGAAAGTGATGATGCTGGAGTATATCTTGTAGCTGAAAAAGACGGTTCCCGTTTCTTTGTGACAGGTCATTCAGAATATGATACGGACACATTGGATAAGGAGTATCATCGTGATCTTCTTAGAGAAGATATTGTCGCAGAGATACCTAAGAATTATTATATGGATGATGATCCAAATAAGGATATTAAAGTAAAATGGCGTTCGCATGCTTATTTGTTATTTGCGAACTGGTTAAATTATTATGTTTATCAGCTTACGCCATTTGATCTTGATGAATTAAAACATCGTAAATAGAAAAGGTGATCACTTGTGTGATCACCTTTTATGACATTTCTAATACTTCCTGTGAAATTGTGATATCAAATTTATCTTTGACAATCTGAATAATTTCATCTCTTGCTTCAGCAAGGGATTCATATGAAGTAGCACAATCGTTAATAAGCACTAAGGCATTACGATCATGGACTTTCATCTGATGGAGCTTGTGTCCTTTTAAACCGGCTTTGTCGATAAGCCAACCAGTAGAGATCTTGTAGTGATCTTCATCTACCTTAAAGCCTTTAAGTTCAGGATAGTCTTTCTGTAAAGAGGCAAGCTTTTCTTTAGAGATAATCGCATTCTTGAAGAATGAACCACAGTTAGGATTGATCTCTGGATCAGGAAGCTTGTGTGTTCTGATCTTAATGACTGTTTCTCTGATGATATCAGGTGTATATTCAGTGATACCATCTTGAGTTAAAGTATCCTGTACCTGTTTGTAGAAAGGAGGTGTAGGATTGCCTTTTTTTAGTGTAATAGTGACATGGTGAATGACATAACGTCCCCATGCACTTCCTCTAAAGATCGAATGACGATATGAGAACTGGCAATCATCTTTAGAAAGTGTCACAAATGATTTTGTATTTGTGTCATAGGCTTCTAAAGAAACAAATGTCTGAGAGATATCTTGTCCATAGGCTCCGACATTCTGTACTGGAGCAGCACCGATTGTTCCGGGAATCATGGACATTGCTTCAATGCCAGTAAGATGCATTTCTACGCTCTTTTTTACAATGTCGTCAAGGATTTCTCCAGCTCCGATTTTAAAAGTGATACTGTCTTCGTCTTCAGCGACAACTTCAGTACCTTTTATTTTCATTAGCATGACAAGTCCATCAAAACCCTTATCAGTTGCTAAAGTATTGCTACCTCCTCCTAAGATGAATACTTTTAGCCCGTGGTCTTCGGCATACTGATAGGCATTCTTGATGTCTTCTTTGCAATTGATTTCAACCATGTATTTTGCTTGACCGCCTAAACGCATTGTTAAGTGGTCTTTTAGGTTAATATTATTTTTGATTTCCATAACATTCTAACTATAACAAAAGATTGATTTTCATTCAACTTTTTTGAGAATGTGAAAAAGAATCCTTTTATAATAGGATTCTTTTTACATTAATCATTTTTAGCTAAAGCTTCATCTAATACTTTTTTAGCATTGAATTGTGTAAAGTCTTCATCTGAGATGAGAATTACTGGGGTTTCAGGATCAGCGAGATCTTCAAATTTAGAAAGAGAACTCTTAAGCTGAGGTGTAACAAGAACGATGTCAGCCTGATCGATTGAATATTCTACAGCTGTTTCAGCTGCAGCCCATACTGTAACATCAATGCCTTTCTGGCTTGCTTCATCTTTTAATTTAGCAGCAAACATATTAGAAGTTACTCCTGCTTTGCAACATAATAATATTTTCATAGTGAATCTCCTTTCAAATTGATTTATCTATTACTATTTTATCATACTGTTATAAAAAAACATTCTTTTCATGTCGTTTTGAAAAAAATAAAAAAAGACATCACAAGATGTCTTATTCATGAGTATAGCCTTGAAGCTCTTCAAGGGTGATTGTAGAAATATTATCAATGATTTCATCTAGTTCTTCATAAGAAAGAGAATAAAGAAATCCTAGTCTTAAATCAGGGAAACGATATTTTAAGACAAGTTCGATAGTTGTAATCTTAGCCATCTTTTTTTGTAGTTCCCAATGATCATCATTTAACATATTATTCTTATCCATAGTCACACCTCATCATTTTCTTTTCTATTATCGTAACATAGTCAACTTATTAATTGTATTTATATTATACAAATAGATATTAGGAATATCGTAATCAGATAATAAAATTCTATTTATGTGATAAATATTTAATGAGAAAATATAATATTTCAGGGTTATAACTCAAATCAACCTTAAAAGTCGAAAAGAATATAGTTTTTTTCCGAATAATTCTCTTGAATTTGTACTTATTTAATGTTACTGTTAAGAAGCGGAGATTAACAATTATCAAGATATAAAGAGGATACGGGAAAAAGGGGGCATTTATGTGAAAGTCAAGCATTTCGTTAAGTTGGCTCTTGTATTCGCATTGGCAGTACCGACAATGATGGTTTCATCTAATGAAGCTTATGCGGATGAATTTACTGGAAAAGAAGATACTTATTATCAGTTATGTTCTTCTAAAAAGTTAACAAAAGGACAGAGAAAGACTTGTGAGTCTTTTAATGCATATTTAAAGAAGAAAAGTACTAGCATTAAACAAAATATTTCTGATGGTCAGTCAGAGATCAGCAAGACTAAGGATTCTATTTCTGATATGCAGACTAAGATTGGTCAGTTGAGCTCTCAGATTTCAACGACTCAATCACAGATTGACTATGTTCAGAAGTCAATTGAAAATACAGAACAGGATTTAAAGGATAAGCAGGAAAAACTTAAAGAAAGAATCTATGCGATTCAGTCTACTGCGAATTCTACAAGTTATACAAGCTATTTATTTGGTGCAGAAAACTTCTCTGATTTTTTCTCTAGAGTTGCCACTGTTGGTGATCTGACATCTTATGAAAATGATCTGATGGATGAAATCAACAATACTAAAGCAAAGTTAAAATCACAGAAATCAACTTTAGCCGTAAATAAATCGAATCTTGATAATGCTAAAAAACAGTCATCTACATTATTGAAGCAATATAATACAAAACTCCAGTCTCAGGAATCAGATGTACAAAATGATCAGAATTCATTAAAGAATAATGAAGCAACAATTGATCAGATTGAAGATAATCTAGAAGAAATGAAGAGAGCTGAAGAGCAGGCAAGAATTGAAGCGGCAAGAATTGCAGCAATCAAGAAAAAGCTTGCCGAAGAAGCAAGAAGAAAAGCAGCTGAAGAAGCTGCTAGAAAGAAAGCTGAAGAAGCAGCAAGAAAGAAAGCTGCGGAAGAAGCTAAAAAGAAAGCAGCAGAGGCTGCAAGAAGAGCTGCTGAAGCTGCCAGAAAGAAAGCTGAAGAGGCTAAGAAGAAAGCCCAGGCTGCAGCGAGAGAAGCAGCTAAGAACAAGGCTTTAGCAGAGGCTAAGAAGAAAGCTGAAGAAGCAGCTAAGAAGGCTGCTGAGGAAGCGAAAAAGAAAGAAGCAGCTGCTAAGAAGAAGGAAGCAGAAGCAAAGACTTCTAAGTCATCTAGCTCAAAATCTTCAAGTTCTTCTAAATCATCTAGCTCGTCATCAAAATCATCTTCTGCGTTAGGTGCTAAAATTGCTGAAAAAGCATTATCTAAACGTGGATGCTGGTATAAATGGGGTGCCACTGGTCCAAGTACATTCGACTGTTCTGGATTAGTATGGTGGGCACACCGTCAGGCTGGCGTGAATTTTGGTAGAACAACTACTTATTATTTAGCTGTCATGGGACGTTCAGTAAGCCGTGGATCTATGAAACCTGGAGATATTATCTTATTCTCTAGAAATGGATCTCGTTCAGGTGTTCATCATGTAGGTATCTATATTGGTGATGGATGCATGGTACATGCACCATACACTGGCGCACAGGTTTCGGTTATTTCTTTAAATAGAAGTGCTTACTATAGCGGACAGTTCTATTGTGCGAGAAGATTATATTAATAAGAAGGGATCGTATCATGTGATATGATCCTTTTATATTGCAGAAGGATGATTTCCGCCATATAATGCTTTGAGGAGGTTCGTATGAAAAAGAAACATCTTTACTTAGAACTGTTTTTATCGATGTTATATTTGTCTACTTTTACTTTTGGAGGAGGCTATGTCATTGTTTCTTTGATGAAAAAGAAGTTCTGTGATGAATTGCATTATATCGATGAAAATGAAATGCTTGATTTTGTAGCTATTGCACAGTCATCTCCCGGGCCAATTGCGGTTAATGGTGCTATAATACTTGGATATAAGATGGCTGGTATAATGGGCGTATTTATTTGTGTACTAGGTACTATTATTCCTCCTTTTGTGATATTGTTTGTGATTTCAATGTTTTATGAGGCGTTTATGTCTAATCAAATAATTAAAGAACTTCTTTCAGGGATGAGAATTGGTGTTGCGGCATTGATTTTAAGTGTTGTCTATGAAATGTTAAAAGGTGAAATGAAAAGTCACATGAAAAAGACAGTACTGCTTTTTATTTTAGCATTAGTTCTCAATGGCTATTTTCAGTTTAATGTAGCTTGGATCATTCTTGGATGTGTTGTCTTTGCATTAATTGATGTTTATGTTAAAGGAGGGAGAAAATGATTTATTGGCAATTATTTGCTTCATTCTTTTATATAGGATTATTTAGCTTTGGTGGTGGCTATGCCTCTATGCCATTGATTATTGAACAGGCAATCAGCACCCATCATTGGATTGATATGGGTACCTTTACAAATCTTTTCACGATTTCACAAATGACACCAGGTCCTATTGCGATTAATGGCTCTACCTTTGTTGGAATGCGTGTTGCAGGGCTTTCTGGGGCGATTATAGCGACAATAGGGTGTGTGCTGCCTTCTTGTATTATTGTGACGATATTGGCGATTATATACAATAAATATAAAGATGTCGATTGGCTTAAGGAGATCCTTTCTTATCTTAGACCAGCGGTAATCGCAATGATTGCGATTAGTGGGTTAACTTTGTTAGGGGATGCTGTGCATTTTGGACATAACACTTCTTATTTTGCACTTGTTGTGTTTATAGTGAGCTTTGTTCTTCTTGTGAAGTATAAGGTGAATCCGATTATCATTATGGTAGCCTGTGGTATTTTAGAAGTAATTATTAATATGTTGTGATAGGAGATGAAAAAGATGGTTAAGATAGATCTGATTACAGGTTTTCTTGGTTCAGGCAAGACAACCTTTATTAAGAAGTATGCAAAATACTTGTTAGAACAAGGTGAAAAGATTGCGATTCTAGAAAATGATTATGGTGCAGTTAATGTGGACATGATGCTTTTACAGGAATTAGGTGATCAGTGTGAATTAGAGATGGTGGCAGGTGCATGTGATAGAGAATGTCATCAGCGAAGATTTAAGACAAAATTGATTTCTATGGGCATGAGAGGATATGATCGTGTACTTATTGAACCATCAGGAATCTTTGATGTGGATGAGTTCTTTGATGCTCTTCATGAATCACCACTTGATCAGTGGTATGAAATAAATAATGTTATTGCGATTGTGGATGCACATCTAGAAAGTGAACTAACTAGACAAACAAGATATGTTCTTGCTTCTGAAATCATGGATGCAGGCATGGTTGTTGTAAGCAAGGCGAAAGGCATTGATGATAACCGTGTCAGTGCAATTACAATGCAGCTTAATGACACATTAAAGGAATTTGGCTGTCGTCGTCAGATTGATGCTTTATTTACTAAAGATTGGGCTGAATGGAATGATGAAGATCTTTATGCAATCAGTCATTGTGGCTATGAAGCAGAAAGTATGATGAAGATTTTTGATAATGATCATTATGATTCATTATTCTTTATGAATAAACATCTTGATTTAGAGACATTAAAGAAACGTGTAGAAGATATTTTTTCTGATTCACTCTGTGGTCATGTTTTTAGAATAAAAGGTTTTATGCGCTGTGATGATCATTATGTTGAAATTAATGCGACAAAAGATCATATGGACTTTTCTGATATCAAGGAGGGTCAGGATGTTATCATTGTTATTGGAGAACAGCTCTCTCAGCCTCATATTGATGCCTATTGGCAATAAAAAAAACACCCTCGGGTGTTTTTTTATTGTTGAAGAAATTGTTTATGTAGCATCTTTTCTTTATATAAGTTCTGATCAGCCTGATGAATAAGTGATGTGATTGTTTCATTTTGATTACCACATCTTGATAATCCGATAGAAATATTGATATTGTAATCTTTTTTATCGGTATTTAAGTCCTGAATGTTTTTCCGTATGGCAATCATAAGGTTAGTGATGTCATTATAGTTGCCATCAATGATAATGATAAATTCATCTCCGCCATATCTTGCAATATAGGGTCTTCTTTTAAAATTATGACAGGCGTTCTTTAATGCATGCGCAATCTCTTTTAAGACGAGATCTCCTTCAATATGACCGAAGTTATCGTTGATGTATTTGAAGTTATCTGCATCAATCATGGCGATGTAGACATCTTCAATGGGATTATGAATCTTGTCACTGATATAGTCTAACAATCTTTGACGGTTGTTTAATCCAGTAAGAGGATCAATCGTGATGGATTCATAAAGAACAGAAAGATGAAGCAGTAGCAGATTAAGTGTCATTCCTATTGATATGATTGGATAGTTCTTAAAGAAGACACTTAAAAAGAATGTCAAGCCGCTCATACATGGGAAAAGAATCATCTGGATGAGTTTCTGTTTTCGTGAGGGATTGATCTCAGATTGTGCCTGTATGATGGAATTAACGACAAGATGCAATAAATAGAGACTGAGAATGCTTAAATAGATCACGTAGGCTGGTCCTCTATTATAGCCGTTATCAAAATAGAACAGTGAGTGAGTAGCTGTTGAGAAGATAGCTATCATGACTGAAATAAGAAAAGGGATAGAATAGAGAAATATTGTTTTAGAAGAAAGATTGTTTTTCGAGTTTCTTATGTTTTCAGAATAGAAGAACATTGAAAGAATGGTTTCTGCCAAGAAAATAAAGAATAACATCTTAAATAAATAGAATAAGAATAGATAGTTATCACTTATTGGTGGTATCTCACATATCTTTGAAAGAATGTTACTGGTAAAACACAGAAGACATGAAAGAAGTATTCTCGTATATAAGGTTTTTGAATATTGTTTCTCGATATCATACTTTAGACGGATAAGGAGAATCGATATTATAGTTATGCAAAATAAATAGTTTTCACAATATAGTATTAAGTTTTCCATAATAATGCTCCTGAATTCAGTGTAACACAATAAGAAAGTAAAATAAATGTCAAATTGTAAATAAAAGATATGGAAGATATAATATTTAAAATAATTGAAAATGATTATTATTTACAGATTCTGAAAATAATAATGATGTAAGGGCTTATAATGATAAAATGTAACAAGGAGGTGGATATGTTGAAGATTTTATTAATTTGTTCAGCAGGGATGTCTACAAGTCTTCTAGTAAATAAGATGATTAAAGCTGCAGAAGCTAAGGGGTTAGAAGATATTACTATTGAAGCTCATCCAGAAGCTGAAGTGACAAGTGCAGGAGCAGATGCTGATGTTATTCTTTTGGGCCCACAGGTTCGTTTCGAACTTAAGAAAGTTAGCGGATTGTTCCCAGATAAACCTGTTGAAGTTATTGATATGAAAGACTATGGCATGATGAATGGTCAGAAGGTTCTTGAACACGCATTAACTTTAGTAAAGTAGAAAAGAAGGCTTGATGAGCCTTCTTTTAATATACAAAAAAAGACTCCCGAGAGAGTCTTTTTAGTCGTTAATTATTTAGAAGCTTCTTCAATAGCTACAGCTACTGCTACAGTAGCACCAACCATTGGGTTGTTACCCATACCGATTAAGCCCATCATTTCTACGTGAGCAGGTACAGAAGAAGAACCAGCGAACTGAGCATCAGAATGCATACGTCCCATAGTATCAGTCATACCATAAGAAGCAGGACCTGCTGCCATGTTATCTGGATGTAATGTACGACCAGTTCCACCACCTGATGCAACTGAGAAGTATTTTTTACCCATTTCGATACATTCTTTTTTGTATGTACCAGCTACTGGATGCTGGAAACGAGTTGGGTTAGTAGAGTTACCAGTGATTGATACATCTACACCTTCTTTATGCATGATAGCAACACCTTCACGTACGTCATCAGAACCATAGCAGTTTACTTTAGCTCTGTCACCATTGCTGTAAGGAGTTCTTGAAAGTTCTTTTACTTCACCAGTGAAATAATCGAACTGAGTTTCAACATAAGTGAAACCATTGATTCTTGAGATGATCTTAGCAGCATCTTTACCTAAACCGTTTAAGATAACTCTTAATGGTTCTTTTCTTACTTTGTTAGCGTTTAATGCAATCTTGATTGCACCTTCAGCTGCAGCGAAAGATTCATGACCAGCTAAGAATGCGAAACATTTAGTTTCTTCATCTAATAATCTTGAACCTAAGTTACCATGACCTAAACCTACTTTACGGTCATCAGCAACTGAACCAGGGATACAGAATGACTGTAAACCAACACCGATAGTTTTAGCAGCGTCAGCAGCCTTCTTGTCACCTTTCTTAAGTGCTAAAGCAGCACCTACAGTATAAGCCCAACATGCGTTTTCGAAGCAGATTGGCTGAGTAGACTTAACGATATTATAAACATCGATACCAGCATCATCGCAGATTTTTTTTGCTTCTTCGATATCTTTGATACCATATTCGTTGAGAGTTTTGTTGATTTGGTTAATACGTCTTTCGTAACCTTCAAATGTAATTGCCATTATATCTTTCTCCCCCTATATTATTCTTTTCTTGGATCAATGTATTTAGCAGCGTCTGCAAATCTGCCGTATGTACCTGTTGCTTTTTTGATTGCTTCATTAGCATCCATACCATCTTTTACCATTTCCATAACTCTACCTAAGTTAACGAATTCGTAACCGATGATTTCATTATTTTCATCTAAAGCGTTTCTAGTGATGTAACCTTCAGTTAATTCAAGGTAACGAGGTCCTTTAGCGTTTGTTGAGTAAGCTGTACCAACCATTGAACGTAAACCTTTACCTAAGTCTTCAAGACCAGCACCGATAACTAAACCATTTTCAGAGAATGCTGACTGAGTACGTCCGTAAACAATCTGTAAGAATAATTCTCTCATTGCAGTGTTGATTGCATCACAAACTAAGTCAGTGTTTAAAGCTTCAAGGATAGTTTTTCCTGATAAAGCTTCAGCAGCCATTGCTGCAGAGTGAGTCATACCTGAGCATCCTACTGTTTCGATTAATGCTTCTTCGATGATACCTTCCTTAACGTTTAATGAAAGTTTGCAAGTACCTTGCTGTGGAGCACACCAACCGATACCATGTGTGTAACCAGAGATATCTTTGATTTCTCTTGAGTATACCCATTTTCCTTCTTCAGGAATAGGAGCACAACCGTGATGAGCGCCTTGTGTGACAGGACACATGTTCTTTACTTCTGATGAATAGATCATTAAATTTTTTCCTCCTTTAATTAACGATAAACTAATAACTCATTTTTCATGCCCACACCATATAAGCATGAAAAAGCACCCTTATAATTGTAGTACTTATTATTAGCCAGAAGCTCTTTAGGGATTCTGATCCCAAGGATTGCATTTCCCTGTATCTATATTATTACTTTTCTTGAAAATATGAAAGATAAAATCCTTAATTTCTTAAGAAAAAATGCCTTTTTGTACGCCTTGGGATAAAACATTCGTATTTTTGATAACTATTTGATATATGCAGAAATGAAGCAGGGTAATAATGGTATCGTTTTCATTTTTCCTATGTTAGAATAGGGAGTATGCGAGGTGAATAAAATGAATATCGATCATTTAAGATATATTCTTGAAGTAGAGAAGCAGGGATCTATCTCAAAGGCTGCTAAAGTGCTTTATCTTAATCAGCCTTATTTATCAAAAGTTATTCAGGAAGTAGAGAATGATTTAGGTTTAAAAATCTTTAAGCGTTCTCATCATGGTATGGAAGTGACCAACCGTGGTCAGGAAGTGATTGCTAAGATTGAGAATATCATTAAGGATTTTAATGAGTTAAGTCACTTGTCCAGTTTAGAGGAAACACTTTCTTTTCATGTAGCAGTCCCTTCATCATCTGTTCTTGTAGAAGTCTTAAAAGAGTTAATCTCTCAAAATAAAGAGAGTTCTTATCATATTCATTATGAAGAAGAAGGACCTAAGAACATTATTGAGAAGGTTTCAAATGGAGATGTTGATTTTGGTATTTTAAGATGCTTTGATTTTTCTGAAGTCTATTATGAAAATCAGTTGCTTTACCGCAATTTAAAAAGCAGTCTTTTATCTACTTCAAAGCTAAAGCTTCTTATTTCATCTCATTCACCTCACGCAAAGAAACAGACGCTTTCTATTGGTGAACTTAAAAATGATGTGCATATCATACATGGAACATCTATGCCAGGACATACAATGTCATTCGTGCAGTCACTTCTAGAAAAGGAGGGTGTTGATAGAAGCATCATGGTTAGTGAAAGAGAAACGATGTATTCACTTCTTTCTAGCATGGATGATGCGTTTATGTGGAGCGCCCATTTTCCTAAGAGTGTATTGGATCGTTATGATCTTTGTTTAAAAGAATGTAATGATTATGAAATAGTAATCAAGGATTTCTTGATCTATAGGAAAGGATATGTCTTCTCAAATGAGGCACTAAAGTATATTGAGCGTCTAAAAGGAGCATTGAACAATGAATATTAAAGCAGTTTTTTTTGATATTGATGGAACACTAGTAAGTTTCAAGAATCACAAGATGCCAGCTTCTACAAAAGAGGCCTTATGGCAGCTTCATAATAATGGTATAAAGATCTTTATTGCGACTGGTCGCTTTAAAGATGGATTAGAAGTGTTGGGAGATATTCCTTTTGATGGCTATATCACTTTAAACGGACAGTATTGTTATACAAATAAAGAAGTGGTTTATGAGAACTTTATTGAAAAAGAGGATCTTGTTTCATTATTGGAAGTGTTAGATGAACAACCATTCCCTTGTGGATTTACTATGAAGACTGGAAAAATCTATAATTATAAGGATAAGCGTGTCGCTGAAATTCATTCGATTACACATAATGATGATCAGCCTACAGGAGATCTTTCACGTGTTCTTGATGAGAAGGTCTACCAGCTTATGTGTTTTGTATCTAAACAGGAAGAAGAGAAACTTCTTGAGAAAATGCCTCACTGCACAAGCGCAAGATGGCATCCATTGTTTACTGATGTCACACCGCTAGGAGGAACAAAACAGTTAGGTATTGATAAGTTCCTTTCCTATTATAATATTGATAGACAAGAAACCATGGCCTTTGGTGATGGGGGAAATGATCTGCAGATGTTAAATCATGTTGCTCACGGGATCGCTATGGGCAATGGTGAAGAGCAGTTAAAGCAGATTGCGGAATATGTCTGTGATGATGTTGATCATGATGGAATAGTCAAGGCTTTAAGACATTATGAACTCATTAAGTAAGTATATATATTTCGATATAGAGATATACTAATTTCATTCTAATCTCAGTTGTGAATTTTTTGATAAGATAATTATATGAAAACGGTTACAGCTTATTGCAAGGAGGCTATATTATGAAAAGATTTACATTACCTAGAGATTTATATCATGGAAAAGGGGCTTTGGAAGCCTTAAAGACATTACAAGGACATAAAGCGATGGTCTGTGTTGGTGGCGGATCGATGAAACGCTTTGGCTTTTTAGATCGTGCCATTGATTATTTAAAAGAAGCTGGTATGGAAGTACAGCTATTTGAAGGTATTGAATCAGATCCATCGGTAGAGACAGTCATGAAGGGAGCAGATGCAATGCTTGCTTTTGAACCTGATTGGATTGTAGCTATTGGAGGAGGTTCACCAATTGATGCCGCAAAAGCAATGTGGATCAAGTATGAATATCCTGATTGTACATTTGAAGATATGTGTAAGGTATTCGGTATTCCGCAGTTAAGAAAGAAAGCACATTTCTGTGCAGTCTCATCTACATCTGGTACAGCTACAGAAGTTACAGCTTTTTCAATTATCACTGATTATGAAAAAGGTATCAAATATCCAATTGCGGACTTTGAAATTACACCTGATGTCGCTATCGTAGATCCTGAACTCGCTGAAACAATGCCACAGAAGCTAGTTGCTCATACTGGTATGGATGCTATGACACATGCAATTGAAGCTTATGTGTCTACTGCCAACTGCAACTATACTGATCCATTGGCAATCTGGGCAATCAAGATGATTCAAAGAGATTTAGTCAACTCTTATGAAGGAGATATGACTGCTAGAGATAATATGCATGATGCACAGTGTCTAGCTGGACAGGCATTCTCTAATGCGCTATTAGGAATTGTACATTCTATGGCTCATAAGACTGGTGCTGTCTTTGCGGATTATGGAGCACATATCATCCACGGTGCAGCTAATGCGATGTACTTGCCAAAAGTTATTGCATTTAATGCGAAAGATCCAACTGCGAAAGCACGCTATGCGTTTATCGCTGATGAAATGAAGCTTGGTGGAAATAATGAAGATGAAAAAGTAAAATTACTTATTGAATATTTAAGAGGAATGAATGATTCCTTGAATATTCCACATTGTATCAAGAACTATGGAGCAGATTCTTATCCAACTGAAAATGGATTTGTACCTGAAGAAGTCTTCCTAGAAAGACTTCCAGAGATTGCTAAAAATGCGATTGCGGATGCATGTACAGGTTCTAACCCACGTCAGCCAAGTCAGGAAGAAATGGAAAAGCTGCTTAAAGCTTGTTACTATGATCTAGATGTAGATTTCTAGAAGATAAAACTATTGAAATATGCGAATAAACCCATTATAATGTTGATGTTAAATCGTAGAAGAAGAAGAGTACCTTATAGAAGTGTCAAGAGAGGAAACGGATGGTGCAAGTTTCTCATGACTATGGGGGAAGCTACTTTGGAGAGTGATGTAAACATCAACGTGAGCCTGCGTTAAGGGTATAAAGAGCAAGGCGTAAGCCTTGAATAAGGATGGTACCGCGATTATAGTCGTTCCTTTTATAGGAACGACTTTTTTATTAGGAGGACACATGAAAAAATTAACAGGTAATCAAACTAGACAGATGTTCCTTGATTATTTTAAGTCTAAGGGGCATATGATTGAACCAGGTGCAAGCCTGATTCCTCACAATGATCCAACTTTACTTTGGATCAATGCTGGTGTAGCTGCATTAAAGAAATATTTCGATGGGACAGAAAAACCTGCCAGTCATCGTATTGCCAATGCACAGAAATCAATTCGTACTAATGATATTGAAAATGTAGGGAAGACAGCACGTCATCATACTTTCTTTGAAATGCTTGGTAACTTCTCAATTGGTGATTATTTTAAAAGAGAAGCTATTCATTTTGCTTGGGAATTCTTAACAGGTGAAGATTGGATTGCGATGGATAAAGATAAGCTTTATGTCACAGTCTATACTGATGATGAAGAAGCATATCGTATCTGGACTGAAGAATGTGGCGTAGATCCTAGCCATATGTGGAAGACTGCTGATAACTTCTGGGAAATCGGTGAAGGTCCTGGAGGTCCTGATAGTGAAATCTTCTATGATCGTGGAGAAGATTTTGACCCAGATCATATCGGATTAAGATTATTGCATGAAGATCTAGAAAATGATCGTTATGTAGAAGTATGGAATATCGTATTCTCACAGTTTGATTGTAATCCTGCCATTGATCGTAAGGAATACAAGGAATTGCCACACAAGAATATTGATACAGGTATGGGATTAGAAAGACTTGTTTCAATTATCCAGGGTGGAGAAACAAACTTTGATACAGATTTATTCTTGCCTTTAATTAGAGAAACAGAAAAATTAGCTAATGTTTCTTATGAAGAAAATAAGATGGCTTATAGAGTCATTGCTGACCATATCAGAACTGTTACTTTTGCATTAAGTGATGGAGCAATGTTTGATAAGGCTGGTAGAGGATATGTATTAAGACGTATCTTAAGAAGAGCTGTTCGTTATGGTAAAGCTATTGGTATTGAAGGAGCTTTCCTTTATGAATTAGTTGATACAGTTTCAGATATGATGAAAGAATTCTATGATTATCTTCCTTCTAAAGCTGAAATGGTTAAGGTTAGTGTCAAGAAAGAAGAAGAAGCATTTGCTAAAACATTGAACCAGGGTGAAAAGAGAATTCAGAACTTCATGAAGAAACATGAAGATGAAAAAGTCATTGATGGCAAGACAGCATTCATGCTTTATGATACATACGGATTCCCTTATGAATTAACAGTAGAAATCGCTGAAGAAAAAGGCTTCACTGTTGATGAAGAAGGATTCCATGAAGAAATGAAAGCTCAGCAGGAAAGAGCAAGAGCTGCTAGAGGAGATCTTGAATCATTTGCATCTCAGAAAGCAGATTTAATGGATTTTGAAGAACCATCTACATTCAATTATGATCCTTCACCAATTGATGGAAAAGTTATCGCTTTATTCAAGAATGGTGAAAAGGTTGAAGAAATTACTGATGAAGGTGAAATTATCTTTGATCAGACTACATTCTACGCTGAAATGGGTGGACAGGTTGCTGATAAGGGAACATTTGCTAATGATCATGTACAAGGTGAAGTTGTTAATGTTCTAAAGGCACCAAATGGTCAGCATCTTCATTATGTTAAAGTTAATGGAACAGTTAAAGTGGGAGATGTCTTCACTTTAGAAGTAGATACTCATAAACGTGTACTTATTGAAAATAACCATACAGCAACACATTTATTAGATGCTGCACTTAAAGAAATCTTAGGTGAACATGTGGCACAGGCTGGTTCTTATGTTGATGAAAAGGGATTACGTTTTGACTTTACACATCCTTCAAAGATGAGTGAAGAAGAAATCAAGAAAGTTGAAGAACTTGTCAACATGAAGATCTTCGCAGGTATTCCTGTAGAAATCTCTGAAATGAAAAAAGAAGATGCCTTAAAAGCAGGCGCTACTGCTTTATTTGATGAAAAGTATGGAGATGTTGTCAGAGTTGTAAAGGCTTCTGATTTCTCTGTTGAATTATGTGGTGGATGTCATGCTCCAAATACTGGAAGAATTGGTTTATTTAAAATCAATGTTGAATCATCAGTTGGTTCTGGTATCAGAAGAATTGAAGCTGTGACTTCATCAGAAGCTTATAAAGCAATGATGGCAGAAAAGGAAACTGTCAATGCTGTTGCAGCAACATTAAAATTAAAGAACCGTGCTCAGGTAGTAGAAAAGGTTGCAGATTTAGCAGATGAAAATGCGGCCTTAAGAAAAGAAATTGAAAAGTTAAATGGTCAGTTGAATGCTTTACAGGCTAAGTCTAAAGCAAGCGATGTTGAAGAAGTCAATGGTGTAAGATTCTTGTATGAACATGTAGAAAAGAATGCCAAAGATGCTAAACAGCTTGTCTTTGATTATAAGGATACATTAGGAAGTGGTGTTATCTTCTTAACAAGTACATTTGAAGATAAGAACTCTTACTTTGTTGGTGTAACTAAAGACTTAAATGAAAAAGGCATTAAAGCAGGGGACCTTGTTAAATCTATCAATGCGGTAATGAATGGCCGCGGTGGCGGAAAACCTGATATCGCTCAGGGTGGAGCACCTACTCTTGATGGTGTAAAAGAAGCTATTGAGCTTATTAAGAGTAACTTATAAGTCTACTTAATTGTAATTTGTTTATAATTGGTATAGAATATAAGAATAGAAACGGCTTACATTGATATAAAGGAGGTCTTCGTAGGATGAAAGATTTACAAAAGACGCAAGTTTTCAATTCGGCGGAGTTGAGAAAAGAAGCGATTCATAGCAATCTTGTGAGTGTAGCAAAAGCATTGGATGAAAGAGGATATAATGCGGTTCATCAGATTGCAGGATATTTAATTTCTAATGATCCAGCTTATATTTCTAGTCATCGTGGTGCACGTTCGATCATTCAGCAGATTGATCGAGATGTAATTATTGAAGAGCTCGTAAAATTCTATTTGGAGAATAAGTAATGGAAAGAATTTTAGGTTTAGATCTTGGATCAAGAACATGTGGCATTGCGGTAAGTGATTCATTAGGAATGCTTGCTCATGGTGTTGAAACATACCGTTTTTCTGAAGGGGCTTATAAGAAATGCGCTTATCGCGTTAAGGCTCTTGTGGAAGAATACGGTATTCATAAAATTGTATTAGGATTGCCTAAACATATGAATGGTGATTTGGGAGAACGTGCCCAGATCTCCATTCATTTTAAGGAAGTCCTAGAAAATATGATGGATGTTGAAGTTATCTTGGAAGATGAAAGATTGACAACTGTTATTGCAACAAACAATCTGATCTTTGGAGATGTTTCAAGAAAGAAAAGAAAAAAAGTAGTGGACAAGATGGCAGCTGTAGAGATTCTTCAGGGATATCTTGACCGTATAGGGAGACAATAATGAAAGATAATAAAATTACTGTCTATGACCAGTCTGGAGAGAAGAAGGAATTTGAAATCCTGTTTACTTACGATGATGAAGATTCATCTTCTCATTATGTTTTCTATTATGATGAAAATGATGAAGAACAGGTATTTGTATCTAAATATGATGAAGAAGGACATCTTTATCCTATTGAAGATCCAAAAGAATGGGATAAGACAGAAGAAATTCTTGATTCTTACCTTGCCAATGATGCAGTGGACGGTGAGTCCTGCGGTGGGGAAGACTGTGAATAAATATTATTAGTGAGGAGTAATATATGGGCCTATTTAATCGAACAAAAAAAGTAGATATATTTTTCGTTGGTTCAGAAGGAACTGAAATTGATAGAGGGATATATTCTTTTTACATAGATATTAATACAGGGGAAATTTTTAAGCGAAAATTTACAAAGGCACAGGCTAGTCCTTTGTCCATGCATAAACATGGTCGCTGGATGTATATCACATATCGAAATGGCTCAGGAAATCAGGTTGATGGAGGCATCTGGCAATATGCCTGCATGGATCTGCAGCTTGGTTTAGCTGCACGTGTTTCTCATGAGGGACATACATTCTTTAGTACAGCTGTAGACGGGGATAGAAAGTATCTCTATGGTGTTGATTATTACAACGGAGAAGTCGTTAAGTCACCAATCAAGAAGTCGAAAGTTGTAAATATTAAAGTTGTTGATGAATTAAAAGGAAAAGGCGTTGATCCTATTAAGCAGACAGAATCACATCCAACCTTTGTGTGTGTGACACCACAAAATAAGATTCTTGTTACCGATATGGGTGGCGATGAAGTGATTCTTTATGATCAAGGTGAAAACGGTGCTCTTATTAAAGATGAAGAATGTTCATTTAAAGTCAAAGATGGCAGTGGTCCTAGAAAAGTAGTCTACTCTTCAAGAGGACATCATGCTTATATGATCAATGAGATTTCAAGTATGATCAATGTCTATAAGATCAATGATGGAAAATATGAACTTATTCAAGAACAGCTTTCATATAAAGAAGATGAATGCAAACATGAAAATACACCAACTGATATTATTCTCTCAGAAAATGGCAAATATCTTTTTGTCAGCAACAAGGGTGATGATACTGTCGTTGTCTTTGCTGTTAACGAAGATGGCACAATCAAGCGCATTGACTGCATGGAAACTGATGCTGGTCCAATTGCGATGCTGATTTTTAAAGATCGTTGGCTTGTTGTTGCCTCTAAACAATCAGGAACAATTGAAAGCTTTGAAATAAGAGAAGGAGAACGTAATGGTGTCTTATATGAGACTCATTCAGCATTCTCACTTCATCAGCCTGTATGTATGGAAAAAGGCGCAGAGAATCAAAGTGTTGTTATGAATATGTTTAACTAGAAGGAAGTTATAGACTTCCTTTTTATAATGAAAGAGTTTTCTCTTGTATTTCTCGACGTAAAACCTTTCTTATCTAAATAAAATCCTATATAATGAGAAAAAGTGAGGAACGTTATGAAGAAAAAATTATTAGTAATATTAATTGCCATTCTACTTATTGTAGCTGGCGGATCATATATGTATATAGATGGTACAAGACATGCCATTTCATCAAAGAGTAAGGATGTTATTGTGAGTGTCGACTCTGGTGAAAGTGCAAGAACAGTACTATCTAAGCTTAATAAGCATAAGCTAGTTAGAAATATTACTGCTGCTAAAGTGTATCTTAAGTTAAAAAAGCCGTTGTTTAAGGCTAACACTTATAAACTTAATCAGAATATGTCATTTGTTAAGATGGTTTCTATCATGAAAGGAACACAGAAGCAATATATCATTAATGAGAAAGTTAAAGTGGGAGAAGGAACAACAATTCCGCAGGCAGCCAAAGCGGTAGCAACTTATTTAACGAAGGTGACAGGGAAGACTGTAACAGATCAGGATGTTATCGCAAAATGGAAAGATCAATCTTATCTTAAATCATTGATTTCATCTTATTGGTTCTTGACTGATGATATTCTTCAAAAAGATATTCTTTATCCATTAGAAGGATACTTCTATCCAGAAACATATTATTGTAATGAGAAGAATCCTACTATTGAAAGTGTCACTAAGAAATTCTTAGATGAAATGGATAAGAAGCTTACTCCATTAAAAAGCAAGATTGCAGCTTCAGGATATTCAGTGCATCAATTTTTAGCATTAACAAGTGTCGTTGAAAGAGAATCACTTTATGATAAAGATCAAGCAAAGATTGCAGGGGTATTTATCAACCGTCTTAATGCCAATAAGGCATTACAGAGCGACATCACTGTCAATTATGCCTTAGGTAGAACTGGCGTTAAGGTAAGTCATTCTATGCTTAAGGTGGATTCAAAATACAATACATACAAGTATAAAGGACTACCTATCGGTCCAATCTCAACAGTTCAGCTTAAGACTTTAAAAGCTGTACTAAATTATGAGAAATCAGATTATTACTATTTCTTCGCTAAGAAGGATGGTACTGTAATTTATTCTAAAACTTTTGAAGAACATCAGAAGGCAGTTAAGGAGAATAAGTGGTATTAAATGATATTTTTTGATGAATTAGAACAAAGTGCAAGAGAACGCAACATTCCTGTTATGCAAAAGGAAGGCATTCTCTTCTTGATTGAACAAATAAAAAAACATAAAGGACAGTCTTTATTGGAAATTGGTTCAGCGATTGGATACTCATCAATGATGATGGTATCCAACGTTGAAGGATTAAAAGTAGAAACAATTGAACGTAATGATGCATGCTACAAGGAAGCATGTGAACATATTAAAGCACATCATCTCGAAGATCGTATTACGATCTACCACGATGATGCGCTTCTCTTTGATGATCAGACATTAAAAAATGCACCTTACGATATTATCTTCATCGATGCTGCGAAAGCACAATATCGTAAATTTTTCGAGAAATATGTACCATATTTAAAAGATGATGGTGTAGTTATAGTGGACAATCTTGATTTTCATGGTATGATTCATCATGTTGATGAAATTGAAAACAGAAATACAAGAGCACTCGTTAGAAAAATTGGAAGATTTAGAAACTGGATCAGACATAATAGAGATTATGCAGTTGAGTATTTCGATGTAGGAGATGGTGTATGTTTGATTACTAAGAAAAAACATCAATTAAGAATGGCGTTACATCTGACACATAAAGATTACATTCATGACTTCAAGCAAATGGGTGTAGAAATGTTTATTGTGGCAGGTGATTTTAGTGCGTATTCTCCTGTAAAGTATACTTTAGATGAAATAGCTGAAATTAATGAACGTGTCAATGAGACTTATGTGATGGTCAATGGATTATATGATGAACATGAATTAAGTCGTTTATTCAAGTACATTGATGAACTTGCAAAACTTTCTATCAGAGGAATACTATTCCAGGATTTTGCAGTATTGCACTATGTGAAGAAGAAAAGATATGAATTTGATATGATGTATGCACCGATGACCCTTAATACCAACCATCGTACATTAAATGTACTTGGTGATCAGGGGGTATCAAGTGCCTGGGTATCAAAAGAAATTCCTTTAGAAGAACAGATTTCTATTAAGAAAAATACGCATATGCCAATTATGATTCAAGGTCATGGCGTACAGTATATGATGTCAAGCAAGAGACATCTGATCTCTACTTATGAGCAGGCTATTGATAGAAGTTTTAATAAAGATAATGTTATCTTACATGCTCGTGAAAGTGATTATGCGAGTCATATTTATGAAGATGAACGTGGAACAACTATTTATAGTGTAAATAAGCTTTATACATTAGATCTATTTGATCAGCTTGATGTATTTGACTATCTTTATATTGAAACAAACTATATGGACGTAAGCGAAGCTATTGAAGTGACACATATGTACAGCGATTGTCTTAAGACATATTATGATCAGGGGCTTGAAGTCTATGTGCATCATGTTAAAGAATATATGCCACTTCTTAAGAATGTGTCTTCTCCATTAGATCGTGGTTTCCTTCACGATAGTACATTGTATCGTTTAGAAGATGTCAAGAGGAGGGATCGCAATGGCTCTATGTAGAAGAGATGAAAATGGAAAACGTGTATTTATCAAGAAGCCAGAGCTTCTTGCTCCAGCAGGAAATCTTGAAAAATTAAAGACAGCGATTCTCTATGGAGCAGATGCTGTATTTGTAGGGGGAAAAGAGTTCTCTTTACGTTCAGCAGCATCAAACTTTACATTAGAAGATATTAAGGAAGCTGTTGAGTTTGCTAATGAACATGGAGCTGATATCCATGTGACTTGCAATATTATTCTTCATGAAGATAATCTAGAAGGATTAGAAGAATACTTATTGGCATTAGATGAAATTGGAGTTAAAGCGATCATTGTCGCTGATCCATATATCATGATGCTCGCTAAAGAGTTAGGTGTTAAGATGGAAGTGCATGTTTCAACGCAGATGTCTACATTGAATTCAGAAGCTATCAAGTTCTGGAAAGAACTAGGCATGGAACGTGTTGTATTTGGGCGTGAAACAGAATTTAAGGATCTTAAGGTTATCAGAAAAAAGATCCCAAACATTGATATGGAATACTTTGTTCATGGAGCAATGTGTATTGCCTATTCAGGAAGATGCATGCTTTCAAACTATTATTCAAGAAGAGATGCCAACCGCGGTGGCTGTTCACAGTCTTGTCGCTGGTATTATGATATCGAAGCTGATGGAGAAAGAATCAATCAGGAAGATGATATTCCTTTCTCAATGAGTTCAAAAGATATGGCACTTGTTCATCATATCGGTGAACTTATCGAAATTGGTGTGGATTCCTTCAAAATAGAAGGACGCATGAAATCTGTGCATTATATTGCGACAGTGGTATCGACATATCGAAAGCTGATTGATGCCTACTGTGCAGATCCTGATCATTTCAGAGATACATGGTATGAAAGTGAGCTAAACAAGGCTGCCAACCGTGCTTTTTGTGAAGGACTTTTTAATGGCAGACCAGATGCTAGCTATCAGCTTTTCAATCTTCGTGATGAACATCCAACACAGGAATTTGTCATGAGAGTACTTGATTATGATCAAGAAAAACATTTAGCTAAGATAGAACAAAGAAACTACTTTAAAGTAGGAGATACAGTAGAAATTTTCTCACCAAAGAGAGATAATTTCACATTTAAAGTAGAAAAAATCTATAATGAAGATAAAGAAGAAGTAGAAGTAGCCAATCATCCAATGGAAGTTCTCTATATTCCATTATCAGAGAATGTAGCCATGAATGATATGGGAAGGAAGGTTAAAAATGAACGATAAAGCAATCATTATTGGAATCGCAGGAGGAAGTGCTTCAGGTAAAACAAGTATTGCCGCAAAAGTCTATGAAGCATTTGAAGAAAAGCATCAGGTAGTTATTATCAAACAGGATGACTACTACAAAGATCAAAGCGATTTGCCAATGGAAGAGAGAGTAAAGACCAACTATGATCATCCATTAGCATTTGATACTGACTTGCTTGTTAAGCATCTAAAGATGCTTAAACAGAAAGTCGCAATCGAAAAACCAACATATGATTACACTCAGCATACAAGAAGCAATATTACAGAAGTTATCGAAGGAAAGGATGTTCTTATCCTTGAAGGTATCTTCGTATTAGCTGAAGAAGAAGTAAGAAAACAGTGTGATATTCTTGTTTATGTAGATACTGATGGAGATATCCGTTTCATCAGAAGATTAAGAAGAGACATGGAAGAAAGAGGACGTTCACTAGATTCAGTATGTGAACAGTATCTTAATACTGTAAGACCTATGCATGAGCAGTTTATTGAGCCTTCAAAGAAGTATGCTCATATCATTATTCCTAATGGTGGCAGCAATGTTGTTGCAATTGATTTGCTGATCACTAAAATTAGAAGTATTATTGAATAAATCAACTAAATATGATATATTAATTTACGCGTGAGGTGAAAAATATGGACAATAAAGTTATTTTAACTCAAGAAGGGTATAAAAAATTACAAGAAGAACGTGAACACTTAGTCAACGTTGATCGTGTTAAGAATAGAGAAGACTTAGTATTAGCAAGAAGTCAAGGGGATTTATCTGAAAACGCCGACTACGATGCAGCCAGAGATGAACAGGCTAGAATCGAAGGTCGTATCAAAGAAATCGATGACATGTTAATGCATGCAGAAGTTATCGATGAAGCTGATATGTCTAGTGACGTTGTTAGACTTGGTAATATCGTTACTATCTTAGATTTATCTGAAGAAAATGCTGAAGAAGAATCTTACAAGATCGTAGGTACAACTGAAACTGATCCTTTAAATGGTAAGATTTCTAATGAATCACCATTAGCAAAAGCTATTCTTGATCATGCTATTGGTGATGTTGTTACTGTTGCGGTTGCTAGCCCATATGATGTAAAAATCACTAATATTGAAATTGAAGGATAAGAAAGAACAATTGTTCTTTCTTTTTTTAAAAAGAAAGGTGGATAATGTATGAAAACACTCTTATTGCCTGTTTTATTGTACTTAGGTGCTCTTATTCTTTATACAGCAGCACTTATTAAAGGAACAATGCTTTTTATGCTTTATGGCAGCATATGTCTTGTTTTAGGAGCAGTGAGCATGTTCTTTATGCTTCATAATAAAAAATAATCTGGAGAACTTCTCCAGATTATTTTTAGTTTACAGATATTTTTTGACCATTGATCATATTCTGAATATATTGACGATGTTCATCAATACTATTCTCATCAGGAATCATATAATAAAGCGATGTATGAGGCATCAGATAGCCACCTAACATACGTTTTGAGTTACCTTCAAGAACAGTACTCATAATGTCCCATGATGGATGAGAAGCAATCTCTAGACGTAAAAGCTGCTTCATCTGATCAGAAGACATATTGGTCTGAATGGATGTCGAAAGAGCCTTCATGATTTCCGGATACTTCTTGATAAGCAGTGGAGAAGAAGACATCTTCTCAATAATAGCTTTCAAGACCGCCTGCTGGTTAGCAGCACGGTGAGAATCACCGTTGGTGTAAGTCTTTCTTTCTCTTGAGAATGCCAAGGCATAGCGCCCGTTCATAGTCTGCCATCCTTTCTTGATGGTAATGCCACGATCTGTCCATGGGACAAAGGTTTTATCGGAATAGATCTTAACGCCTCCGATGAGGTCAACGATCTTTGTAAGGGATGTGAAGCTGACGCGAGCGTAAAAGTCAATATTGATATCAAGTGTATTGATTAATGTTTTTTGTAGAGTATAGGTACCAAATAAAGCCGCATGGCATAATTTATCTTTATGACCTTGAGCATTGCTTAATGATACATAATAATCACGAGGAATGCTGGTCATCAGGATCTGATGTGTTTCTGGCTGAATTGTCACAAGCATATTGACATCAGAACGACAGGTTTCTGTTACACTCTTACGACTATCGACACCACTGATCAGTACTGTAAAAGCATTTTTAGAAATGTTTTTATTGGTAGAAGGGGTATCTTCTTCATCGTAGGTAAAGGATATCTTATCAACACAGTAGGCGTTGCGATTCCATCCAGTATAGTTGTTGGCGCATACTGTCTTATAGGCATCATTAATAAAGACCGCCTGAATCTCTCCACGGCGAAGAGATGAAAGCATGTCAAGAACAGTATCATAATCTTCCGTTTCACAATGGAGTTTATTTTTTATAATCTGCTTTGCTTTTGTATGTTCAGCCTCATCACCTAGAGTTAAGAGACCTACAGTCTGTCCTTGTAGCTTACCGATGCTGTTATAGCTGCCATCAATGACATATGTACGATAATTGGCAGTAGGATCAGATTTAGCCATTCCTGACAAGGCTGCATTCGCTACATTAAGGTAGGAAGAACTTATGACTAGGAAAAAAGAAAGCACAAGGGATAAGATGATTCCCGTCAATTGACGAAAAGCTTTTCTTTTTTCCTTCTTTTTTGGATAAATAATCTTATGTACAAGTCCTAATAATATAATAAGTAGAACTGCAAGAAGAAGCTGATAGAACCAAGGTAAAAAAGCAATCTTAAGAGAAGTGAACATGATCAATAGCGAAGCAATGAACTGAGCTGCTAAGATCAAGGACCCCTTTTTGAATTTTGCATGTTTCTTTTTTTTCATTTAATCATCTCCTGTAGGGTCTATTATAACCTTTCTTTATAAAGGTGCAAACAAAAAAAGATAGAAGATGTTGTCATCTTCTATCCTAAAAGCATTCTATCATTAACAAATTCACTACCTGAAGCTTCTTCAAATTTCTTAAGAAGATCTGGTACAGTAAGCTGTTTTTTCTCTTCTCCTCTTACATCATAGATGATCTGGCCATCATACATCATAATAAGACGATTGCCCACATCGATAGCTTCCTGCATATCATGAGTGACCATCATAGTAGTAAGATGCTGCTTTGTGACAATTTCATTTGTCAGCATTAAAACCTTAGCGCTAGTGGCAGGATCCAATGCGGCAGTATGTTCATCTAAAAGCAGTACTTTAGGCTTCTTAACAGTAGCCATAAGCAATGTTAACGCCTGTCTTTGTCCACCGGACAATAATCCTACTTTAGAAGTCAAACGGTTTTCTAGACCTAATCCAAGAGGTTTAAGAAGTTCCTTGAATTCTTTTCTTTCTTTTTTAGTAATACCCCATCTTAAGGTTCTTGACTTTCCACGACGAGAAGCCATCGCCAAGTTTTCCTGAATAGACATGGCACTTGCAGTTCCAAGCATTGGATCCTGGAAGACACGTCCAATCATGGAAGCTCTTTTGTATTCAGAGTCCAATGAAACTTCCTTGTTGTCAATGAGGATATGACCACAGTCAATAGGGTAGACACCAGCAATCATGTTCATAAGTGTTGATTTACCAGCACCATTCCCACCGATGATAGTGACAAAGTCCCCATCATTTAATTCTAAGTTAATATTCTTTAAAGCTTTCTTCTCATTGATAGTACCAATGTTGAAAGTCTTTGAAACATTCTTGATCTTAAGCATTCTCATCCACCTCTTTCGTAAGTTTCTTATATAAGGCAACCTGCTTACGATTAGATAGAATATGTGGAATCGTTAAGGCAACGCCTACTACAATGGCAGTCAATAATTTAAGATCATCAGTAGATAAGCCGGCCTGAAGCACAAGGGCAATGATTAAACGGTAGATAATTGAACCTGTAACAATAGCAATTAATCTTACTAGGAAATTACCGTGATTGCCAAATACCACTTCACCGATAACGATGGAAGCTAATCCGATGACGATAGCACCAATCCCCATCTTAACATCCGCAAACCCCTGCTGCTGAGTAATCAATGCACCAGATAAGGCAATAAGACCATTTGATAATGTTGTCCCTACAAGCTTAGTAAAGTTTGTATTGACCCCAACAGCACGTACCATTTGTTCATTATTACCAGTTGCACGGATAGCAGAACCAAGTTCTGTACCAAAGAACCAGTAAAGAATAGCGATGATCATAACTGTAATAAGAAGTCCAACAATCATAGATGCCTGTGTTGTCTTTAATCCAGCACTATATCCCCAGTCATAAAGACTCTTTGTAGATAATAGTGGGATATTTGATTTTCCCATAATACGTAAGTTGATAGAATAAAGACCAATCTGTGATAGGATTCCTGCAAGAATGGCAGGAATGTGGCATTTTGTAAGTAGAAAACCAGTTACCCATCCTGCTAAGCATCCTGCTAAGGTAGAAACAAGAATCGCAACGATTGGATCACCACCGTTGACTAAGATCACTGCACACACTGCACCCCCGGTAGCGAATGATCCGTCAACAGTCAGATCTGCAATATCAAGCAGTCTGAATGTAATGTAGACACCAAGTGCCATGATGCTCCAGAGAATCCCCTGGTTAACGGCACCTTGCATCGCGTTAATCCATAAATCCATAAATATACCCCTTTGTTTTATTGTTTATTGGTAGTTACATAGTTAGCTTTCTTTTCAAGATCAGCAGGAACGCTTACTTTAAAGCGAGAAACCTGAGTCTTATTGATAGTAAGCTGACAGTCATTTGAATCAAGATATTCAATAGGCATAGTAGCAGGAGTAGCACCCTTAAGAATCTTAACAGCCATTTCTCCAGACTTCTGTCCTAATTTGTAGTAATCAATACCGTAAGTAGCTAATCCACCGTTTTTAACCATAGCTTCTTCACCACAGATAAGCGGAATATTGTTTTCATTTAAAGCCTGAGTTACAGTAGGAACATTTGCAGCTAATAGGTTATCAGTTGGAATATAGACAACATCAGATTTAATTGAACGAGCAACAGCATCGATATCATTTGAATCAGAAACAGTCTTTTCAACTACATTTAAACCGTTAGCTTTAGCTTCTTTAACAGCAATCTTAGCCTGAATTTCAGAGTTAGATTCACTTCCTGTATAAAGAACAGCAACTTCTTTTGCATTAGGCAATAATGATTTCAATAATTTAATCTGATCTTTAACAGGAGTTAAATCAGAAGTACCAGTAACATTGTTGCCAGGTTTCTTGTTAGATTTAACAAGCTTAGAAGTTTCAGGATCAGTAACCGCACTGATGACAACAGGAATATCCTTAGTCTTCTTTGCGATAGTCTGAGCAGCTGGAGTTGCAATTGCATAAATTAAATCAGGTGATTCATTGACCATCTGTTCAGCAATTGTTTCACAGTTAGAGATTTCTCCCTGAGCATTCTTTAAAGTAATATTCTTTGCACTATATCCTTCTTTAACAAGCTTATCCTTAAATCCTTTATAAGCAGCATCCAAGGCAGCGTGTGGCATATACTGTAATACTGCAATCTTTACATCCTTCTTGTCCTTTTTACTAGATGAATTACATCCAGTTAATACTAATCCAAGAACCAATAAGATACTTAAAACTTTTTTCATTTCCATTCCTCTCTTTCTTAAAAACAAAAAAGACTCACCCAAGAGGGCGAATCCACGCGTTACCACCTCTAGTTGCATAACTTTCACAAGTTCTGCCTTACTAGGTTCAAAGAACCATGTGCGATAACGGGCACTGCCGAAACAGCTTTTCTGCTGTATAACTCCGTGGTGAATTCAAGAACCTTTGCGTATCACTTTCACCGTCCGTGATATCTCTTTTGCCACAGTGCTCTTTACTATGTCACTTCAATGTTTTTTATATGATATTACTTAAATAATAGTGAAGTTTCATTATTTTGTCAATAATTTTGTACATTTGCAAAAATGTTTTTAAATTTGATGATTTATCCTAAATAAAAAGAAAAAAATTATAGCTATAAAATAAAAAAGACTGAAAAAATCAGTCTTTTTTATTAATAGTTGATATCTTCATATAAAACCTTAAGAAGAACTGCTTTAGTAGAAGCCTGTTTCTTCTTACGATCATATGTTGCAATACGAGAAAATTCAACAACATCGAATTTTCTGACTTCTTCATCATCGATGAAATCAGCCTGCATGAAGAATAGATTGTCATCTTCATTTTCCTGAAGAATGCTACCAAAGTTTCTACTGTTGTTATAGTAGATAACTTTACCTTCTTCACGTTTGATATAACGTTCAAGATGATACATGATTTCAGAATAAAGCATATCGAATAATGAATCAGCACTTTCATTGTCATATTCAGAAAGATCTAATTCAGTTTCATAAGCGTTGCTCTTGATCTTATTGATCATTGCAGCAGCAATCTTTTCAGCTTTTTCTACACCTTTATCATGTGCCATTTTTGCGATAGCAACATAGTTATCTAAGTTTGAAGCATCATATCCTGATAGGAAGAAATCGTTGATAAGATAAGTATACGCATCATTTTCACGTCCAGTATTGACATAAAGCTTATAAAGGACTGATGAAAGGTTAACGATCTTGAAGCTGTTCTTTAATTCAAGGAATACATGTTCAGCTTCTTCATATCTTCCTACTTCAATTAGAGAAACACCACGGTAGTATTTTACCCAGTTTAAATTGTTATAATGCCATTTTAAAGGTAGGGTAAGCGCGATGTTCGCCTGTTCGATACAGTTTCTGTAGTCTTTCACTTCATAAAGTGCTCTAACTTTCATTCTGTACCATTTTTCTTTCTTGCTTTCGTACTCTCTGCCTTCTTTATTGATGAATGGTGTATCATCTAAAGTTGGGGCATCAAGATACTCTAGAATTTCAGATAGTTTTCCGTAGTCAACAGGATTCTTCTTGCTGACATATTTGATTGCTTTATTAACAGCAGCTTCCAATGGAGAATAACGTTCTTGCTTGCATACATTTGCAATTTCATCCAGGATTGCAAAGAATAATGTTTCATTTTCTGCAATCTTTTCATCTTCAATATTGATATAACGGTTATATAGCGCATAACCGAAATAGTTGATGTATCTCTTTAATTCAGGAGCTACTTCCAAGAATGTACGACCTACTTCAATAGCTTCGTCATTCTTGTCTTGGTTCTTTAATTCCTTGATATAATCAGCGGCCTGAAAATCATTAAAAGATGTTGGATCTTCGTGGAAACGGTTATCATACGCTGTTAAATCTTTGTTTTCTTTGTTGTCCACATTATCACCTCATGTTTAAGTGTACCATTTTTTTTAGATAATGTGAAGAAAAACGAAAGCGGTTGTAATGAATATAAAAATATTAGAAATACATGAAAAAACGTACATCATATCCTGATGTACGTTTTAGCTTATTCTACAGTAACTGATTTTGCCAAGTTTCTTGGTTTATCAACATCGCATCCCTTGATATTAGCTGTATGGTAAGCAATCAGCTGTAGTGGGATAGCAACAAGTACGCTCTGTAATAGTGGGTTGATTGAAGGTAAGATGTAAGTGTTCTTTACATTGTTTACTTCTTCATTTTCAGTTGTAAATAAGATAACATCTGCACCACGAGCGATAGTTTCCTGGATGTTTGAAATAGTCTTAGCTGCTACATGAGGCTGTGTTGCCACCGCAATGACAACTGTACCATCTTCAATTAAAGCAATTGGACCATGCTTTAATTCACCAGCGATATAGGCATCAGCGTGAACATAAGATACTTCTTTTAATTTTAATGCCCCTTCAAGAACTGATGCGTAGTCTAATGAACGACCGATGAAGTAGCAGTCATGTTTATCTTTAAGCATTTTAGCGTAGTTAGCGAATAGTTCTTCATCTTTAATAAGATTTTCAACATAGGCAGGAAGATCATTAAGCTGATTTAAGATATCCTGATCTACATCTAAATGAAGATCTTGAGCGATATATAATGCCAATAAAGTCAATAAGACAAGCTGAGTTGTATAGGCTTTTGTAGAAGCAACCGCAATTTCAGGACCTGCACAAGTATATAATGTATAATCAGCATCTCTTGAAATTGTAGAGCCTAATACATTGGCGATAGCGATTGTTGTGCAGCCTTTGCTTTTAGCAAGACGAAGTGCTGCTAAAGTATCAGCAGTTTCACCTGACTGTGAAACGTAGATACATAATGTCTTTTCATCAATGATTGGATCATTGTAACGGAATTCAGAAGCAACCTGAGTGATAACTGGAAGCTTTGTAGCTCTTTCAAGAATCTGAGCACCGCATAAGCATGCATGGTAAGCAGTACCGCATGCAACAAAGTATACTTTATTGAATTTTGAGAAATCTACATCTTTGATTTCATTAAGAACAACTTTATCTTCAAAGACTCTTCCTCTTAATGTTTCATTGATAACATGAGGCTGTTCATTGATTTCTTTTAACATGTAAGTGTCATATCCATCTTTTTGAGCAGCTTCCATATCATATGGGATAGTGACGATTTCTTTTTCGATAGGGTTGTTGTCTTTATCGATGAAAGAAACACTATCAGCTGTTAAGATGGCAATATCATTATCATCTAAGAAATAAACATCTTTAGTATAAGCAAGAAGAGCAGGTGTATCACTCGCAGCAACATAACCTTCGTCAGTCTTACCGATAACTAATGGTGAATCCTTTTTAGCAACGACGATCTTATCTGGATTTTCAGTAGAAATGATACATAATGCATAAGATCCTTCGATGACTGCTAGAACTTTATGAACTGCATCGATGATATCTCCATGATAGAAATAATCAAGGCACTGAACGACAACTTCACTATCAGTATCTGATTTAAAAGTATAGCCTTTTTCAATCAATGTTTCTTTAAGTTCACGATAGTTTTCGATGATTCCATTATGAACAATTGATAATGTATTGCTCATATTTGTATGAGGGTGAGAGTTTAAGTTTGATGGTACACCATGTGTAGCCCATCTTGTATGACCGATACCTACACATCCGCTCATATCATATTTTTTTAATTCTTCTTCTAAGTTTGCAAGGCGTCCTTTACATTTAACAGTTGTTAAATGACCATCCTTTAAAACAGTGACCCCGGCTGAATCATAACCGCGGTATTCAAGTTTAGATAATCCTTGCATTAGGAAAGGAAGAGCTTCTCCTTTACCTACATAGGCTGTAATTCCACACATATTTTGACCTCCTATTAGTGAAATATGTGTCGACAATGAATGATGCCAAATGGAATTTGTGCAAGAATTGCTTCTTGTTTTGCCCATCGTTCAGGTAGCATCATACCTCCAGATCATCCGCCGAATATTCGATAAATCTGGTCCTCGTCAACTCCGAAGAGTTCTGGCGCTATATTTATTGTAGACATTGTGACACAAACATATTATAGGGACTTTAGTTTAAAATGGGAAGTCTTTTGCTATTATTTTAATCATATAAAAATCTTTTCATATTTCTATGAGAAAAAAACCTTCTTTTTAAGAATAGAAAAATAGAATTTATTTTTTATAGGAAGAAGGGAAAAAGATGAGTACACAGACGAATCTTATTCAATTTAAGAAATATTTGCTGTCACTTGAACAATCAGGATGCTACGACGTAGAGAAATATACGCATAGTCTGATGTTTCAGACTAGTCAGCTGGCTTTCTTTTTTTGTCAGCTGGTGAAGGATCATAATGTCGATCATACGTTCTACCATGTTCACCATAAGCCCAAGATCCATACATTGGCTTATTTCAATATTGGACGTGGTTATCCTAAAGAACTTCAGGATGGACACTGGTGTTATGTATTAAAAGATTTTGGATATAAGATGCTGATAGTGCCTTGTACATCCATTAAAGAGAATTCCTCTGCTATCAATGAAAACTTTGAGATGGAAATAGAAACGATGTATCACCACGAAAAGATGCATTGTCGTATGCAGCTTTCGGATATGAGAATGGTGGATCTGCAGCGTTTAGATGAAAGAAAGCCCATCTATGAAGTGTGCACCAATAAAGAAGATATCAAATCATTTATAAAAGAAAAAATATTTGATGAGTGCAAGGAGGAAGCAATATGAAAAAATGGAGAATAGTATTGATGATTGGACTGCTTATATCAGCAATGACGCCGGTCATGGCAGCCAACAGCATGAAATATGATTTAACTGATTATTTTGGGGTCACAAGAAATGAGGTTGTCAGCTATCTGACAAAAAACAAGTCACGTTTTTTAGGAACACCTTATGGTGCTGACAAGGCTCATGAAGATCCTGTACCAGGCAAGAAGGGACATATGCAATGTACGGGATTTATCTGGTATGTGCTTTACAATATGCCAGTAAAGAAGCATCATGCGCGAAATGAGATTCCTGATGGTGTCTCTGCCAATAAGGTAGGATGGGTCAGCTGGGCCAATAAGAATAACATTCGCTATTATGATTTTAAGACCAAGAAGGATATGCTTAATTCTGGCATACTGGAAAAAGGAGATATTATCTGGTCCTTTGTAGATGGGGGCGTGACAACGAAGAACGGATCCCATCACGTTGGATTCTTCTGGGGCGATTCACCCCATGATGACAAGTATTGGCATTCTAGCAATCGTCAGGATAAGACCTCTAAAGGGAACCTTATTGAGGGGATAGTCACGGGAAACCGTATATCTAAGATTGAACCTAAGAAAACGACTGTGAAACTGTGGCGTGTCTATAAATGGAAGACAGTGAAGAAGTATCGATTTACGCTTTTAAAAAGCGCTACCACTGAAGGCGTCAATACGAGCGGAGATCTCTCTGGTGCTATCTTCTCTATTCACAATGATTCACCATCAGGAAAGGAGGTCGGACGCCTTGTTACAGATAAAGAAGGGAAGGCTCTCTCTCCTGAATTAGAAGAAGGCATTTATTACATCAAAGAGGAGACTCCACCAAAGAACTATCAGATTATGGATAATCCTATCAAGGTGAACCTAAATGCAGAAAATATCATCTGTAAAAGTGTAGACCGTCCTTCTTTAGGACAAGTGAAACTTGTTAAGCATAACCATGCTAAGCCACTGCCACATGTTATCTTCTCACTTAGAGCAGATGAAGATTTCGTGAAATACAAGAAAGGAGATAAGATTGAACAGCTAGAAACAGATGAAAAAGGAGAAGCTATTTCATCTAAGCTAGGACTAGGCAAGTATTATGTGGTAGAAGAAAAAACTGTGGAGGGACATGTACTAGACCAGAAGGAATATCATTTTACCTTAAGTAAAGACAATGAGGTTTATACCTTAAATAATGGACAACCTATTATCAATAGAAATGTAGTGATCTCTAAGACTGATATCACAACGGGAAAAGAAGTTAAGGGAGCCCATTTGACAATCTTTGAAGATACTAACAAGAATGGTGTCTTAGATCAAAATGAACGAAACATTGTCGATGAATGGGAAAGTGATGGCAGTGAACATCTTGCTAAAGGATTAAAGACTGATCATTACTATATATTAAGTGAAGTCCTTAAAAAAGATGATTCCTTTATTAATGGAGCACCCGAAGGCTATGTGAAAAGTGAAGATGTAGCCTTCTCTATTGATAGTCATAGTGATGTAATCATTAATGGTAAAGTGAAAGCAAAGGTGGAAATGAAGGATAATGTCTATCGTGTCTATAAGAAAGATATGGCTGATCAAGAAGTAGAGGGTGCTCATCTTTGTGTCTTTGAAGATCGCAATCAGAATAAGAAATGTGATCAAGGAGAAGAAGTAGATGAATGGATCAGTGATAATAAGGCTCATCCTATTAAAGGATTAGAAGAAAATCATGAGTATATCTTAACTGAAACAATGGCACCAGAGGGCTATCAGATTGCCAATAGTATGTCTTTTAAAGTGAAGAATGATAAAGTAGAAAAGACAATCATCATGCATGATGATTATCTTTATACTGATCTAATTGTAGAGAAGGTAGATGAAGAAGGAAAAGTACTTAATGATAAAAGTGGTGTCTTTGGCTTATATAAAGATAAGAAGTGCATTATGAAAAAACATTTAGAAAATGGTCAAGTGAAATTTGATCATCTTCTCTTTGGAACGTATATCATTAAGGAAGAAGAAGCACCTAAGGGCTATGAGCTTAATAGAAAAGAAGAGATAGTGCATATAAATAATGATACAAGAGGTGATGGAACAATCACGCTTACAGTGATGAATAGAAAACATTACGAGGTGAAAAAGGAGAATAAGGAAGTAAAACTCAGCAAGAAGACTGTAGAAACAGGGGATTCTACTTCAATTATTGCGATTGCTTTAATGATGGTGATTTCACTAGCTATAATATTTACGATTGGCTTTCGTCATTAATGATTGAAATAATGTGTTAGAACATATATAATCAATGAGAAGCCAGGGGTGCCGCAAGGCTGAGAATGACCCTTATGATCTGAACTGGGTAGTGCCAGCGTAGAGAGTGCAAATCGAGATATCAAAGGCTTCACTGTATGTGGAGCCTTTTTGTTTGTTGGCTTCTTATATATTTATAAGGGGGAAATAAATAATGAAATTAGACACTAAAGCCATGACACTGATGGCCATGTTTGCAGCAATGCAGATTGTATTAGAATTCTTAACGAAATTTACACCAAGCATGCCACAAGGAGGAAACGTAGCCTTTTCGCTAGTCGCTATCTTTCTTTGTTCTTATTTGCTTGGTCCGCTTTATGGAGCAGTTGTAGGACTTGTGTGCTGTGGTCTTCATTTTGCATTGGGGTTAGCCACATTCTATGGTCCTTACTCAGTTGCTTTTGATTACGTGATCCCGATGGTATTATGTGGAGTTGCCGCAATTGTGCCATCAATTAAACATTTTCCAGTAGGAATTGTCGTAGCAATGGTACTTAAGACAATCTCGCATCTTATTGCAGGATGGTATCAGTTTAAGACACCTCTAAAAGGGAATTTAACTTACAATGTTCCTTATAATGTAGGAACACTTGTAGCCTGTGTTATTCTCTTTATGATTCTCTATCCTAGACTAGAAAAAGTATTAAAAATGAAGAAGGCGTAAAGCCTTCTTTTTTCATATATGATTTTCTAGTAAAAACAAGAGAAAACGTGTATAATAGCCATGAATGTGAAATGAGGTATGGAAATGAATGAAGCGTTTGTTGGATCAAAGCAGCTGATCCATTGTTATAAGCATGATGGGAAACCTCACCGGAGCTGGTCTCATACAGTTATTCTAGAAGAGACAGATCAGCATTTTATTTCTATAAATAATAGGACGATGGTTACTGAGAGCGATGGTCGTACTTGGTTTACAAGGGAGCCAGCCATTTGTTATTTTCCAAAGGATAAATGGTTCAATGTCATTTGTATGATTAGAAAAAATGGCGTTTTTTATTACTGCAATATCGCATCTCCAACTCTTTATGATGGAGAAGCTCTTAAATATATCGATTATGATCTCGATTTAAAAGTGTTCCCAGATTACCATTATAAAGTTCTTGATGAGGCAGAATATGCTAGCCATAAAAAACTATATGGATATTCGGATGAGTTGGATCACATCTTCCGTGAACAGCTAGATATTCTTATTGAAATGACAGAGAATATGGAAGGTCCATTTAGACCGGGATTTGCGGAGAAATGGTATGATGCTTATCTGAAAAGCGAAAAGGAGAAAGTATAATGTTAACATTTCATAATGAAGCTGACATGATTGCTTTTGGTGAAAAGCTTGGTAAAGCGTTAGAGTCACATAGTGTCATTACGCTTACTGGTGAATTAGGAGCAGGCAAGACAACGTTAACTAAAGGTATAGGAAGAGGTCTTGGAATCAAGAAGATCATTAATTCTCCAACATTTACTATTGTTAAGATCTATGAAGGAGATAAGACCTTATATCATTTTGATGCTTATCGTCTAGAAGATAGCGATGACGATCTAGGCTTTGAAGAAATGATCGACGATGATGGCATCTGTGTTATTGAATGGCCAATGTATATTGAAGATCTTCTTCCTGAAGAACGATTAGAAATTGAAATAAGAAAAAATGAAGATCAGTCACGACGCATTATATTCCATCCTGTCGGAGAGAGATATGTAAAGCTCGTTGAGGAGGTTTGTCATGATTAGTGTAGTGATGGATACAAGCAATCAGTATTTATCTGTCGGTCTTTTTAAAGACGGAAAGATGTTGGATGCTTATCAGAAAATAGGGACAAAAAGACAATCGGAAGATGCTATTCCGGTACTTCATAGTTTAATTGAAAAACATGACCTTTCATTAAGAAACGTGGATGAAATGATCATTACGAAAGGTCCAGGGTCTTATACAGGGGTACGTGTAGCTATGACTATTGCTAAAACATTAGCAGCGATTGCGCCAGTTAAGATCAAGACAGTTTCTTCTTTAGCTGCCTACGCTGGAAATAAGAAAGCTATTTCTATTATTGATGCCCGCAGCAAGAAGGTATTTGCTTGTGTCTATGATCAAGGAAAACCATTGATGGAAGAAATGATGTGTACTTATGAAGAAGCCTTGGCTTTAAAACAGCAGTACCCTGATTTTTCATTTGTAGGACAGACTTCACTTTTAGGAGTAGATCCTGAAGAAGCTGATCTATGCAATAATATCTATCAGCTTTCTTTAAATGTAGAGGCTGAAGAATATGTGGATGCATTAACGCCAACCTATATTAAAAATGTAGAGGCGAAGAAGGCATGCATATAAGAGCAATGAAAGTGGATGATCTTGCTTATGTCATGAAGTTGGAAGAGGAGCTTTTTCCTCATTCTTCATGGAAGAAGGAAGATTATCTTAGAGAAATAGAAAATAATGGCTTTGCTCATTATTTTGTACTTGAAGATAAAGAAATAATTGGATATATTGGCATGTGGTTTGTTTATGAACAGGCAACTGTCACAACGATTGGCATTTCTAAAAAAAGACAGGGAGAACATCTTTCCAAGAAACTGCTTGGCTATGCACTTATAAGGGCTGCACTTCACGGCTGTGAAAAGTGTGATCTTGAAGTGAGAGTTTCTAACAAGGTAGCGATTGGACTCTATAAGTCTTTTGGTTTTGAAGAAAAAGCTATTCGTAAGAATTATTATGTAGATAATCATGAAGATGCATATCTCATGATTAAAGAAAGGTTGGATGACTATGGCAACGATTTTAGCTATTGAATCAAGCTGTGATGAAATGAGTGTCGCAATTCTTAAAGATGAAAAAGAATTATTGGCCAATGTCGTTGCATCACAGATTGATATACATAAGCAGTATGGTGGAGTAGTTCCAGAAATTGCCAGCAGAAAGCATGTAGAATGCGTTTCAACAGTGTTGAAGGAAGCTTTACGTACTGCCAATATCACAATTGATGATGTGGATGCAATAGCTGTCACAAAAGGTCCAGGATTAGTCGGATCGCTTCATGTTGGGATGCAGGAAGCGAAGACTTTAGCTATTGCGACTAATAAGCCGCTTATTGGCGTACATCATATTGCTGGGCATATTTATGCCAACGCAATTGAGAATACAATTCATTATCCATGTCTTGCCCTTGTCGTATCAGGGGGACATACAGAACTTGTCTATATGAAAAGCGAGTTTAATTTTGAAGTCGTAGGAACAACATATGATGATGCAATCGGAGAAGCTTATGATAAGGTCGGAAGAGTACTTCATCTCCCTTATCCTGGAGGACCAGAAATCGATCGTATGGCACACTTAGGTGAACATACTTACGATCTTCCAGTACCGCTTCTAGATGACAGCTATAATTTCAGTTTTAGTGGATTGAAGAGTGCTGTTATCAATTTAAATCATAAGTTTGAACAGCGTGGAGAAGAAGTCAGAAAGAATGATTTAGCTTGTACATTCCAGGATGTTGCTGTGGAAGTGTTAAGTACAAAAGCCATTAAGGCAGCAGTGGATCTTAATGTAAAAGAAATCATTGTAGCTGGTGGTGTAAGCGCAAATAAGGGATTAAGAGAAAAGATGGCCAAGAGCCCCGTTCCTGTTATCTTCCCACCAATGAAATACTGTACAGATAATGCGGCTATGATTGCTTCAGCAGCAAGCGTCATGTATCGTCATGAGAAGTTTTCAGAGCTTGATATAAGCGTGAAACCACATTATGATCTTGAAGAGGAAAGTGTAGGATAGTTTATGGTGGAAAAGAAACAGAAAATTTCACGTGCGACAATGGCACGTTTTCCAATTTATCTAAAAGCATTACGTACAATGGGACAGGCTGGAAAGGAAAGTTTTCTTTCTAGTGAACTTTCAGAAGTAACGCATATCCAGGATACAACAATCAGAAGAGATTTTGGTTTTCTTCCTCAGAAGGAAACTCTTGGAAAACGCGGATATGGCTACGATACAACACATATTATTGATGCCTTAAGTGAAGTGTTGGGATTAGGACTAGATGAACCAATCATCCTTCTTGGTGTCGGTAATCTTGGAAGTGCCATATTAAAATACAACAGATGGAAATACACGGTCGGCAAGATTGTCTGTGCTTATGATCGTGATAAAAATATTATCGGAGAAAGATTTGGGGTAGAGATCAGAAATATTGAAGATCTTGAATCATCATTCCCTAAAGAGTGCAAGATTGCCATTCTCGCCATTTCAGAAGATGTGCAAAGTGTAGTAGATCGATTAGTAAAGCTTGGAGTAAAAGGTATTGTAGACTTTACTCACAGCCACTTTACTGTTCCTGAAGGAGTCGAAGTACAGAATGTAGATGTTGTTGTGGCAATTCAGGAACTCGAACTTAAAATGAAAGCGAAAGCAAATGAAGAGGAGTAAAAAAATGTTTGAATTTATTACAGTAAGAGAATTATATGAAATGATTCTATCAAACCAGCCAATGGAAACTGATAGTTTAGAATACGTTGAATTAGAAGGTTGGGTAAGAACAAATAGAAATAGCGGTAAAATCGGATTTATCGCCTTAAGCGATGGAACTTATTTTAGAAACTGCCAGATTGTTTATGAAAAGGAAACATTAAAGAACGCTGAAGAAGTTGCCCATATTTCAACTGGTTCATCAATCCACGTTACCGGTAAGCTTAAAATCACTCCAGAAGCTAAACAGCCATTTGAAATTGTTGCTACTGCAATTGAAGTAGAAGGAAGCTGCGATGAAGATTACCCATTACAGAAGAAGAGAACTTCATTTGAATTCTTAAGAGAAATTCCTCATTTAAGACCAAGAGCAAATACATTCTACGCTATGTTTAGATTACGTTCTGTCTTATCAATGGCTATCCATGAATTCTTCCAGTCACAGGGATTTATTTATGTGCATACACCAATCATCACTGGTAATGATGGTGAAGGTGCTGGAGAAATGTTTAGAGCGACTACTATCGACAACGATGATTTTGAAAATGACTTCTTTGGTAAAGAAGCATACTTGACAGTAACTGGACAGCTTCATGTAGAAGCATTCGCTATGGCATTTAGAGATGTTTATACATTCGGTCCTGCCTTCAGAGCTGAAAATTCTAATACGACTAGACATGCCAGCGAATTCTGGATGGTAGAACCTGAAATTGCTTTCGCTGATCTTGAAGATGATATGGATCTTATCGAAGATATGGTAAAATACTGTATTCAGTATGTATTAGATAATGCACCTGAAGAAATGAAATTCTTTGAACAAAGAATTGATAAAGAATGTATCAAGAGAATCACACATGTCAGAGATTCACACTTTGAACGTATGACATATACAAAAGCTATTGAATATCTTGAAGAAGCAATCGCTAATGGTGTGAAGTTTGAAAATAAAGTATACTGGGGTATGGATTTAAATGCTGAACATGAAAAATACATCTGTGAAGAAATCGTTAAAGGTCCAGTATTCTTAACTGATTATCCAAAAGATATCAAGGCATTCTACATGAGATTAAACGATGACAAGAAGACAGTTGCAGCTTGTGACCTTCTTGTACCAGGTATCGGTGAATTAGTTGGTGGAAGCCAGAGAGAAGAACGTTACGATGTTCTTGAAGCGATGATGAAAGAAAAGAACATGACAACTGATACACTTCAGTGGTATATGGACTTACGTCGTTTCGGTGGATGTAAACATGCCGGATTTGGTCTTGGATTTGATCGTTTCTTAATGTACTTGACAGGTATGGGCAATATCAGAGATACTGAACCATTCCCACGTACTCCACGTAATCTTAAATTCTAATGAAAAAGGGCTTATGCCCTTTTTTCTTTTTTTCAATATTGATAAAATAGAAACAAGGATGGTGGTCATATGAATGAATTTGATTGTATTAACATTTTCTATAATATGATATACGGGCAAGATACAGCCTTCATGAGAGATGTTTTTGAAACATATGAACATTTCTGTTATTTTCGTGAATGGCTGTTTCATCGTGATATATACATGCCTTCATTTAATATCATTGACCAGACTATATTTTCTGTTGCGAAATCTTTTAATTCAGTAAATGAGGTAAGACACGTTCTACATGGTGATATCCGTGAAGAAATTAATGAAATAAGGAGTAAATATGCGCCTATGACGCATATTATTTTCTTCCCCGGTGTCAATGAGGAACCATGGCCAACTTTCTCGTGGGATGATCCTCATGTGATGATACATAATATCAACTATAAGATTGATGAAACACATCTGGTTATGGATGATCCTTTCCCAGGATGTCTTGATGCAATATTAAACATTGATAAATGGCCAGGTGCATTGATCTTTACTGAAGGACAATCCACATTCTTTCCAATGCGTTCACAAGATGATATTGAAAAGCTAAAAGCATTTATCAACAGTGATCAGCTCTACAAGAATAAAAGAACCCATAATAGTTATTATCTTCATTTAAGTGATCTTCATTTAGGGCCTGCTAAAAAGAGCAGACAGCTGGATGCTCTTTATGATTCACTCAATGCCTTGATGCCTTATCTTCATAGTGATCATAAGCTAAAGACGATCATTACAGGTGATCTGATGAATTCACCAAGCAAGAAGAACATGTATAAAGCTAATGATTTTATGACCAGTCTTAAAAAGCGATATCACACTGATGTAACTTTTGTGCTTGGCAATCATGATATGATTGTACATGGGGTCAATATTGGAGGTGGACAGAAGTCCAAGGTTATCGCTTATCTTTTAGGGGATAAGATCAAGATTTTAGAAGATGATAAGATTATCCTGATAAAAATCGATTCCAATTCACAAGGGTCACTTGCAAGAGGGGCCGTTGGTTCACGTCAGCTTTATGAAATAGAAGAAGAACTTTCGACAGTTGATCATCTTGAAGACTATACTCCAGTTGTATTATTGCATCATCATGTCTACAAGGTCGGGAAAGCGGATTTCTTGAAGGTCGCTTTTAAAGAAAAAGCAATACTAGGAAAACTGCTTGATTCAAGCAAAGCGCTCATCGATGCGCCCATCTTTATCAGCTGGCTGAAAAGACAGCGTATTCGTTATGTCCTGCACGGTCATAAGCACATTCCTTTCTTCATGAAAAAGGATCACGCTTATATTATTTCGGCAGGAAGTGCGACCGGTGGGGGTCTCAAGGAAGAGAAAAGCAAATATCTTTCTTATAATCTATTGAAATATGATTATATAAACAATAAGATGTCAGTATGCTTTATTTTCTATATCGATCGATTAAAGACCAATCGTTCTCGTATAGAAATCTATATTATGGAGGATGAAAAACATGTCTAAGATTGTATTTCTACAAAAAGAAACACTAGGAGAAGATGTTGATCTAGAGAAGTTCAATAACTTTGAAGATATCTCCTTCTATGAACATGTAACCCAGGATCAGGTTATTAATTACGCTAAGGATGCGGAAATTGTCATTACGAATAAGAATCTTTTTAATAAAGAAGTCATCGACAGCTGTCCGCATCTTAAACTGATTGCCTTAACAGCCACTGGAGCCAACAATGTCGATCTCGAATATGCTAAAGAGAAAGGCATTGTGGTCGAGAATGTGTCAGGCTATTCGACGGATGCGGTCGCGCAGCTGACGATGACTATGGCGTTAAGTTTAGTAGAACGCCTTTCTCATTATGACGGTTATGTTAAAAGTGGCGCTTACAGCGAAAGTGGGGCATTCTCATATTTTGGAAATCCGTTCCACACCCTTTCTTCTTTGCGCTGGGGAATTGTCGGACTTGGTGCAATCGGACGCAAGGTGGCTTCCATCGCTTCCGCGTTTGGTGCTGAAGTGGTTTATACATCCTTTTCTGGAGTGGATCGCAAGGAGGAATATGAGAGAGTGTCATTTGAAAAATTGTGTCGTGAATGCGATGTGATTTCTATTCATTCTCCGTTGACTGATAAGACGCATCATCTTTTTGATGAAGAGGTCTTCAAGATGATGAAATCATCAGCTATCCTGATTAATGTTGGTAGAGGACCTATCGTAGAAGAAAAAGCGCTTGTAAAGGCGTTAAATAATGAAGAAATCTACGGAGCAGGTCTTGATGTCTATGAAAAAGAACCACTTGAAAAAAGCAGTGGTCTATTACAGTTAACATATCCTGAGCGTGCAATTCTGACTCCTCATGTGGGATGGGGCAGTGTTGAAGCAAGACAAAAATGTGCTGATGAAGTGTATGAGAATGTGCGATTGTTTATTGAAGGTACATTAAGGAATGTTGTGAATGAGTAAAAAAGTCTTAAATATTAAGGCTTTTTTTGTTAAAATTGTTTTCTAAAGAAGGTGAGAAGATGGAATATCAGGTAAAAACAGAAGAATTTACAGGACCGCTGGATCTGTTGTTGCATCTTATTAAAGAGAAGAACATGGATCTTCTTGATCTTGATGTTTCCATCATCTGTGATCAGTATCTCGCATATATAGAAACGATGGATCCTTCTTATTTAGAAGCGATGTCTGAATATCTTGTGATGGCTGCCTGGCTTATTGAAATGAAGAGTCGACTGCTTTTGCCAAAAGAGCATCTTGATGAAGAAGATGACTATGAAGAAAAACGTCAGGAAATGATCAGAAAGCTGATCGAAAAGAATCAGATTAATGAAGTGATTCAGGAATTTGAGGAAGCATACAATCAAAGACAAATGATGTTTTCTAAGATGCCGACACTAGATCAGTTCAGCAGTGAAGTAGAAGATCAGCTTCCTGATAATCTGGAAGTCTATGATCTTATTTCTGCGATGCAGAAGATATTAAAAAGAAAAATGGCGCAGTCGCCATTGGAATCAAAAGTAGCCCGAGTAGAAATTTCTATTGCGGAAAGATGTGAACAGATTGAAACGTTCTTCAGCATGAAGAAGGGGCAGCTTGTCGATTTTGAAGATCTCTTTGATGAAGGGGATCGCTATTTTGCGGTCGTAACATTTCTTTCGGTTCTTGTTCTTGTCAAGAATCAGAAGCTGGTCATCACGCAGGAAGAAAACTTTGATAGAATCTATCTGAAAGGAAAGTATTATGAATAAGAATGAATATTTATCAATAATTGAAGGCATGATTTTTCTTTCAGGAGATGAAGGAATCAGTGTAAAGCAGATTGGTGAAGCTTTAGAGCTCTCTTTACAGGAAGTCATGATGTATGTGGATGAACTTATTCATATGTATCAAAAAAAAGAAGTCAAAGGGTTTGAGATTGTCAATTATGGCGGCTATTTTAAGATGGTAACGCTCTTAAAGCATAAGCAGTATTATCAATCACTCTTTAAAGAAAACGTTGCTAAATTGTCAAAATCAGCCTTAGAGACATTGGCTATTGTAGCCTACTATCAGCCGATCACCCGTGTACAGATCGAAGAGATCCGTGGTGTGGGATGTGAAGCGATGGTAAGAAAGCTTTGCGCCAAGGCGCTTATCAAGGAAGTGGGACGTTCTGATGCACCGGGGAGACCGATCCTTTATGGGGTTACGGATGTCTTTATGGATGCATTTCAGTTAACGAGTCTTGATGAATTGCCTAAGCTTAAAGAAATCAGTGATGATTTTGATGAAGAAGATATCTTTAATACAAAATATAAAGAAAAAAATCCTAATGAAGATTAGGATTTTTTAAGTTCTTTCATACGCTGAAGACGATCAAGCGTTTCTTTGAATTGTTCAATTTTCATTTTAACTTGTTTTCTTATGATCTTTGATGTTGTCTCTGCCAACAGTAAAGATGCGATCATGATAAGAAGGACACTTCCAAAGGCACCATATAAGAAGAATGGCATAGTTGTCATGAAATAGAAGAAAAGCGATGTTGCCGCAAGCATGAGTGCTAGACGCATGGATTTCATTCCTAAGAAATGACTATATATTTCAGTACGTGTGTTTTTATACGTTTCTTCAAGAGAACGGATGAGATTTTTACATGTTTCTATATCAAGGTTTTTCTCATCAATATTTGTCTGAATATCAATTTTGAATGGCATATGACCACCTCCACTTTTTATACATTATATCATGACTTCTAAAAAAGAAAAGCCATTTGACACGTGCAAGAAAGTGTGTATACTTACGATTGGTGAGAAATAATGAATGCATGGAATCATTTTAAGACAATTACAGCACATAAAATATTAGTTGGCAGACTCTGCTTTAAAGTGGGACTTTATAAGCAGGGGCTGCTTCATGATTTATCTAAATATACTTGGACAGAATTTAAGACGGGAATCCGTTACTACCGTGGAACAAGTTCCCCTAATGGTGCGGAACGTAAGCTGAATGGCTATTCGCTGGCATGGCTTCATCATAAAGGAAGAAACATGCATCACTGGGAATTCTGGGTGGATTTTACTAGAGATGGCATCAAGGCTGCCAAGATGCCTTATCGCTATGTTCTTGAAATGTTTTGTGACCGCGTGGCAGCAAGTATGATCTATAATGGCGAAAATTATACTGATGATTTTCCATTACAGTATTATCTTAATGGGGCACATAGCTATATCATGAATGAAGAAACAAGAGAACTTCTTGTTTATTTATTAAAGTATTTATCAGAGCATGGATTAGAAGCTACTGTTAAAATGATCAAGACGAAAAAAGGGTATGAAGATTATCCTTTAGGAGATTAATTATGATTGGTATTATCGATGTAGGTGGTGGAACAAGAGATATCTATGGTGCAGGCGTATTTGATTATTGCCTAGAGCATCATATTACATTTGACTATGGTATCGGCATTTCAGCAGGAAGTGCCAATCTTGCTTCTTTTACTGCTAAACAATATAAAAGAAACTATCATTTCTTCATGGATTATGCGTTCAGGGAAGAATATATGAGCTTAAAGAATTTCATCAACAAAGGAAGCTATGTTGATCTGGATTATATTTATTACACATTATCAAGAAAAGAAGGAGAAAATCCTTTAGATTATGAGACCTTGAAGAATAATCCGATGAAATTTAATGTGTTGGCTTATAATGCCAATACGGGAGAACCTCATATTTTTACCAAGAAAGATATCAACCAGGATGAATATCGCATCTTTTCAGCATCATCCTGCTTACCGATTGTCTGCAAGCCAGTCAATATTGAAGGTGTACCTTACTATGATGGGGGCATTATAGAACCTATCCCAGTTAGACGTGCCTTAAAAGATGGCTGTGATAAAGTTGTATTGATCTTAACAAGACCAAAAGATTACATGCGTGATTCTGATCACGATAAATTAAATGCCAACATTCTTTCTAAGATTGATAAGAAAGCAAGTGAGCATTTAAGAAAAAGAGCAGAAGTGTACAATGCTGCATTAAAGGATGCATTGGAGCTTGAAAAACAAGGAAAAGTATTGATTATTGCGCCAGATACAATTGGGCATATGTCAACTTTATCAAAAGAAAAACAAAATCTATATCTTCTCTATAGAAAAGGCTATAATGATGCTGAGAAGATAGCAAGATTTATTAGAGGAGAGTAATATGGAACGTTTACAGAAAGTTATTGCCCAGAGCGGGTATACATCGCGTAGAAAAGCTGAAGAACTTATTAAAGCTGGAAAAGTTGAAGTCAACGGTGTTGTCTGCAACGTTTTAGGTACAAAAGTAAGTGGGAATGATGTCATTACTATCAATGGTCATTCTTTAGAAAAAGAAAATAAAGTCTATTATTTATTCTATAAGCCAAAAGGTGTCATCTGTTCAATGAAAGATGAACATAATCGTCCATGTGTAGCTGATTATTTCACAGCTATCAAGGAACGTGTCTATCCTGTTGGAAGACTTGATTATGATACAACTGGTGTATTGTTTATGAGTAATGATGGAGAATTCGCTAATTTAATGATGCATCCGTCTTCTCATTTAGAAAAGATCTATGAAGTATCAATTAAGGGTATTCTTAAGACAAAGGAAAAGAAGATGCTTGAATCAGGTGTTTATCTTGAAGGGGTAAAGACACTTCCAGCTAAGATCAAGGTAGTAGATGTAGATGATGAACATGGTACAACTATGCTTATGATCAGACTTATTGAAGGAAAGAACCGTCAGGTTAAGAAGATGTTTGAATCAGTTGGTCATCCGGTTAAGAGATTGCATCGTATTATGATCGGTCCTATTGACTTAAAAGGATTGACACCAGGAAGCTGTCGTCGCTTGACTCCACATGAAGTGAAGGTTTTAAGAAACTTAGCGTTAAGAAAGAAAAAAAGTCCTAATAAATAGGACTTTTTTTAGTGGAATTATAATTCGATTGCTTCAACAGGACAACTTTCAGCAGCTTCTTTTACAGATTCTTCTAAATCTGCAGGTACTTCGCCTAAGATGTTTTCTGCCACACCGTCATCATTAAGATCGAATACATCAGGGCATACTGCAGTACAAGCACCGCAACCGATACAATTTTCATTTACTTTAACCATAAACGATCCTCCTATCAATAATTTACACAGATTATTATAAACCATCTTATTCTATTTTGAAAGCCTATTTTCAGAATATTTAAGTTATGTTATAATGTTCGTGGTGATGAAAATGGAAGAAAAACAGACAAGAACAAACAAATATAAAGACTTAAGAGAAGCCACACAGGAAAATCAGGAAGAACTTCCAGTTGTAGAAGAAACAGCGGAAGAAGAAGACGATTTTCTTTCATTTATTCCAAAGTCAAAAGATGCTGAGGTTGATGAATCAATGCTTAACCCGCTTAGCTATGAAACATTGGAAGTAGATGAGAATGTGAAGTCTGCACTTAATCGTGTAAAGGAAAATATCGGTAAAGATGATTTTTCTACAAGAATGGATATTCTTAATCGTTTAAAGGCAGATCATCATGCTACTAGCATCAATGTGGATGAAGAGGATTTAAGCGAAGGAAAGGATGTTTCATCTTCTCCTATGAGTGTTCAGGAAACACTTACTGAAATGTCTCAGGAAGAGGAAAAAGAAGAAGAACCTGTCATTCCTGTTATTGTAGAAGAAGAAACGACTCAGCTTTCAAAAAAAGAAATCAAGGCGTTAAAGAAACAGGAAAAAGAGACTGCTAAGCAGGAAAAGGAAGAAGAGAAAGCTGCTAAACGTCAGAAAATAGAAGAAGAAAAGGCGGCTAAGAGACAGAAAGCTGAAGAAGAAAAAGCGCTTAAGAAGCAAGAAAAAGAAGCTAAGAAACAGGAAAAAGTAGATAAGAAGCAAACAAAAGAAGTTGAACGTCAGCAATCTAAGAAGAAAAATGACGATAAAAAGGCTCATCCAGTACTAGATTTCTTCCTAAATCTTATTATTGTCTTATTATTTCTTGCAGTTCTCATGTTTATTGTTTATACTATCTTGGTTCAGATGAAAATAGTGTAAGGAGTCTTTGGAATGGATAAAATATCAATTGCGATTGATGGACCGGCTGCCGCCGGTAAGTCAACAATTGCAAAAATGGTTGCAAATAATCTTAATTATACATACATCGATACAGGAGCAATGTATCGATGTGTTGCCTACTATGCGTTTATTCATCAGGTCGATTTTCATGATGAAGAAGGCGTATGCAATTTACTTAAAGATATAAAAATCAATATGTTGCCTGGTGGCATTATTATGCTAAACAATCAGGATGTTTCAATGGCTATTCGTGAAAACGAAGTATCCATGGGAGCAAGCATTGTATCAGGATACAGCAGAGTGAGATCTTTCCTTGTCTCTCAGCAAAGAGATATGGCGAAAGGTGGAGGTGTCATTCTAGATGGACGCGATATTGGGACTGTCGTATTACCTGATGCGGAATTAAAGATTTATCAGGTTGCTTCTATTGAATGTCGTGCTATTAGAAGACATAAAGAAAACCTTGAAAGAGGTATTGATTCTGATTTAGAAGAAATTAAAAAAGAAATAGCTGAAAGAGATCATGCAGATATGACGAGAGAAATTTCTCCATTAAAGAAAGCTGATGATGCGATTGAAATCGATACATCGGATATGAGCTTGGATGAAGTAGTCGCTACTGTCATGGATCTTGTCAGTCAGAAATTAGGTTAGAAAGGGATGATGAGTGATGATGAAAGGTGTTGTTGCGATAGTCGGTAGAGCGAATGTCGGAAAGTCAACGCTCTTTAATAGAATTGTAGGTGAACGTATTTCCATCGTAGAAGATACGCCCGGTGTTACGCGAGATCGTATTTATGCCCGTGCTTCATGGCTCACTAGAGATTTCTCAGTTATTGATACTGGAGGAATTGAACTTGCTAATCATGACTTCGTCAAAGAAATTAGAATGCAGGCTGAAATTGCGATTGAAGAAGCGGATGTCATCGTCTTTGTGACAAATGGTCGTGAAGGTGTAACGGCTGAAGATCAGATGGTAGCAAGAATCTTGCAGAAATCAAAGAAACCAGTTGTTTTAGCTTGTAATAAAATTGATGATGTTGCATTTAGAGATAATATTTACGATTTCTATTCATTAGGAATAGGAGATCCTATTCCCGTGTCAAGTTCACACGGGATTGGTGTAGGGGATGTACTTGATCAGGTTGTACGTCTCTTGCCTGATAAAGAGGATGATCTTCCAGAAGATGAAATTAAATTTAGTTTAATTGGACGCCCAAATGTTGGAAAATCATCTTTAACTAATGCACTTCTTGGAGAAGAACGTGTTATCGTATCTGATATTGAAGGTACAACACGAGATGCTATCGATACAGCTTTTACTAAAGATGGTCAGAAGTATCGTGTCATTGATACAGCTGGTATGCGTAAAAGAGGTAAGATTTATGAAAACGTTGAAAAATACTCTGTCTTAAGAGCTATGAGTGCCATTGAAAAATCGGATGTAATTCTTATTCTTGTCGATGGTGAACGTGGCATTATTGAACAGGATAAACACATTGCTGGATACGCACATGAATCTGGTAAAGGGGTTGTCCTGGTTGTCAATAAATGGGACCTTGTGAACAAGGATGAAAAGACTATGGCTAAGATGCAGAAGAAATTAAGAGAAGACTTTAAGTATCTTGATTATGCACGTATTGCCTTTGTCAGTGCTAAGACAAGCGCACGTGTTCAGACATTGTTTGACCTTATTCATGAAGCATATGATAATCAGAGAAAACGTGTTGCCACTTCCGTATTGAACGATGTATTGGTTGATGCTCAGGCAATGAATCCTACATCTAACTTTGAAGGTGGACGTCTAAAAATCTATTATGGTAATCAGGTGGCAGTAACACCGCCAACGTTCGTGTTATTTGTCAATGATCCAAAATTCCTTCATTTCAGTTATAAGCGTTATCTAGAAAACAAGCTTAGAGATGCTTTTGGTTTTGAAGGAACACCAATTCATATTATCTGCAGAAAGAGGGACTAACAATGAAAGTAGCAATTTTAGGAACAGGAAGCTGGGCTACAGGTCTAGCGAGAGTATTGAATGATAATGGAGTAGATTTATTAATGTATGGTGTTGATGATCGAGAAATCGAAGACATCAATGTTAGACATTGTAACTATAAATACTTTAAGAATATTAAGATTGAAGAAAATATCAGAGCTACTAAGGATTTAGCAGAAGCAATTGATGGCGCTGATTTTATCTTGGTAACTATCCCTTCTCAGTTTATTCGTACTGTCTTGGAAGATATTAAAAAGATTCTTAAGAAGAAGGTGACAATCATCAATGCTGCTAAAGGATTTGATATGAATACGAACAGCCGTATTTCAGATACGATTCGTTCAGTATTTATTGAAGATGAAATCAACCCAGTTGTTTCTTTAATTGGTCCTTCTCATGCAGAAGAAGTCGTTGTAAGAATGTTGACAAGCGTATGTGCTGTTTCACAGGATCAAAAGACAGCAGAAAGCGTTCAGTCATTATTCTCAAATGAATATTTAAGAGTATACACTGGCAATGATGAAGTAGGGGCTGAATTAGGTGCTGCCTACAAGAACGTTATTGCGGTAGCTTCAGGTGTCTTAAAGGGACTTGGCTATGGTGATAATGCCCGTGCTGCATTAATTACAAGAGGACTTAAGGAAATGGTTTCTTATGGTCTATTAAAAGGTGCTAAAGAAGAAACATTCTTTGGTCTAACTGGTCTTGGAGATTTGATTGTTACTTGTTCAAGTGTTCATTCAAGAAACTTCCAGGCTGGTAAGGAAATTGGTGAAGCTGATGGTGCTTCTGACTTCATGGTTGGTAATACTAAGACCGTTGAAGGGGTAAGAACATGTAAGGTCATCCATGATGACATTGCTAACTATCCTGGTTTTGAAGCCCCAATTACACAGGCTATTTATGATGTACTTTATTGCGGAGATAAGCCTAGTGAAAAGATTAAAGAGCTTATGAACCGTGAACTTAAACCAGAAAGACTTTATTAAAAATCTGTCAGCGTAAGCTGACATTTTTTTTGCTATATTTTGTTGAAAAAAAGCGTAAAAATTTGACTTTCTTACTTGAAACTATGAGTTCACTTTGTTATAGTATTTACAGTTTCATTGAGGAGGTTTTTTCGTGAATAAAAAAGAATTAGTTGACGTAGTATCAGAGAAAAGAAATCTTACTAAAAAAGATGCTGAGATCTTAGTCAACACAGTATTTGATACTATGGTAGATACAATGTTGGATGGCGAAAAAGTTCTTATTTCTGGATTTGGAACTTTTAAAGTTAACAACCGTCATGAAAGAAAAGGTGTTTCACCTAAGACAAAAGAAATCATTACAATTCCTGCAAGCAGAACTGTAAGTTTTAAGCCTAGTAATAGACTAAAAGACGCAATGAACTAATTGCGTCTTTTTTGTACATAAATAATTCATATTTTCGTGTATAATAAAAGTATATTTAAAGAAAGAGGTAAATGTTTATGCTTAATTTATGGTATTATAGCATGATGTTGCGTAATCCTTATTATTTGATAGGAACAATCTTTGTTGGACTTGCAGCCTTATTGGCTTTATATGCCCAGATTAAAGTTAAAACAACATATGCGAGATATAAGGAAGTCCCTAATGAAAGAGGCCTCACAGGCGCACAGGTTGCGCGTATGATTCTTGATGCCAACGGCATGGCTGATATGCCTATCTATGAGGTCAACGGTGAACTTTCTGATCATTTTGATCCTTCTAAGAAGACAATCAATCTTTCCCGTGATGTCTATAGAGGAAACTCTATTGCATCTATTGCAGTTGCAGCTCATGAATGTGGGCATGCGATTCAATACAATACGAACTATCGTCCAATCTTTTTTAGAAATGCGATTGTGCCATTTGCCAATATGGGCAACTATCTTGGCTGGATCGCAATCATGATCGGTTTAGCTCTAGGAGCTACAAAGATTGCCTGGGTAGGCTTCTTCTTGATCATTGGAATCTTACTATTCCAGGTTGTCACTTTACCAGTAGAGTTTAATGCATCAGCACGTGCATTGCATATTCTCGATGCATCTTTCTTGACGGATGATGAATATGTTGGCGCAAAGCGCATGCTTTCTGCGGCAGCCTTGACTTATGTGGCAGCTGTTATTTCGACAATTGCATCAATGCTTAGAATACTGCTTGTTATCATTGGCAGCAGTCGTAACGATTAAAGGGCGTATGCCCTTTTTTTTGTAGAAGGGATGGTATATAATAAACATCACTGGAGGAGAGAATATGGATACTAAGAATAAGAAACATTATCTTTTTATTGGAGTTTCAACGGTGGTCATTGTTTTTCTGATCGTTATGATTATTTTGATCAATGTGGTTCATACACCATACAGTAAACATCAGCAACAAGGACAATCATTAAGAAATGAACTTCTTTCTTCTAATAAGATGCAATATGATCATTATTTTTATCCTTATTATGGAGAAAAGACATATTACATCATGAAAGTAAAACAAGATGGCAAAAAGAAACTTGTCGCATTTGATGAAAAAAAGAAACTCGCAGGAAGCTATGAAGGAAACTACATGAGTGATGCTCGTATTAAAGAGAAAGTTAAGAAAGAACATCATGAAGTAAAGGCTGTTCATATCTGCTATGAAGATGATAAATTCATGTACTATGCAAAATATCAAAACAAGAATCATTTATACTATTATTTTTATTCATTAGAAGGGGACTTTGTGAAATCATATAATCTATAGGAGGACATCATGAATCTGGATATTATTGATTATGGCTGTGTAGATTGGAATACTTTACTTCTAGTAAAAGGGAAACAACTGAATCTTACAGATGAAGATATTCATATTCTCATGCTTATGATGACATGTCATAAGCTCAATATCAGACCTATTACACCACAATGTCTTTCACGATATTCATCACTTGCGCTTTCTCGTATTGATGAAATTATGTTAAAGCTGATCAATGGTCATTTTGTCAATAGATGTAATGGACAGCTTGATTTTAAACCTATTCAAATGAAGCTTTTGGATGAAAAGGAAGAAAAAAAGGAGGATGTCAATCTTGTATCCTTCTTTGAAGAATCATTTGGTCGTTCTCTTTCTGTTACAGAGATTGGCTTTATCAATGACTTTAAACGATCTGGCTATGATGATGAAATGATCATGGATGCAGTCAAGGAAGCTGTGAAGGCTAATGTGAAGAATTTCCGCTATGTGGAACGTATTCTACAAAACTGGAGTGAATATGGCAAGGTGATTAAAACGAAGGAAGAGGAGTCTGTTTCTAGCTTTAGCGATGAAGTGAAAGACTTTAAATGGTGGGGCTAATGATAGAGAAGAAACAGAATAGAATATTAGATGAGTTTGATCGTCTTTACCCTGATGCTAAGTGTGAACTTCATTATACAACTCCACTTGAATTATTGATTGCGGTCTTATTGTCAGCACAGACAACTGATGCTTCAGTCAATAAGGTAACACCTGAACTTTTCAAGAAGTATCATAGTGCAAGTGATTATCGTGATGCCAATCAGGAAGATATTGAACAATTGATAAGACGTATTGGTCTTTATCGCAATAAGGCAAGAAGCATCAAGAAAATGGCTGCAATGCTTTGTGAGAAGTATGATGGTGAAGTGCCTCAAAGCATCAATGAACTGATCACTCTGCCAGGAGTAGGCCGTAAAACGGCTAGCGTGGTCGTAGGAGAAGCTTTTCATGTTCCTAGTGTTCCTGTAGATACACATGTAGAACGTGTCTCAAAACGCCTAGGATTTGCGAAAAACGAGGATAGTGTACTTGCGGTTGAAAAGAAGCTTAAGCGCACACTGCCAAGAGAAAGATGGAACAAGCTGCATCATCAGTTTATTTTCTTTGGAAGATATTTCTGTAAAGCCCAATCACCTCGATGCAAGGAATGCCAGCTTGTAGATCTATGCAAAGAAAAGAATAAGAAACTATGAAAAAGGAAGCTGTAACGAAATAAAATACAGTAAAAAAAGTGGCGTACTCACTATTTAGTGAGTGCAGCCACTTTTTTGGTATAATTAGGTTATGAGTTACAAGAATATAAAAGAACCTAATTACAATAATCATTATAACCTATATCAGA
>NZ_JAGBIX010000097.1:0-71279 GCF_017934775.1 Kandleria sp.
AAAGATACATCCTGAGATGAAAAATCTCACAATTCGCACAATGAAATGTGATTGCGGTCTTACAATAAGCCGTGACCAGAACGCTGCTATTAATATCTTACATGAGGGATTACGTATACTAAACGAATCTTTTGCAGTAGCTTAAACATTAAATATACAGTAGGGATGGAATAGCCCTAACTTATACGCCTGTGGACATTGTGTAAGACATTGAGTTGCGTATCATCGTAGCCAATGCAGTAATGGTTGAAGCAGGAAGCTCCGACTTCAAATGCGTAGCATTAAGTCGGAGTAGTTCACTCAAGTAGCATACAATAAAAAAGAAAGGTGGGCAAATATGAATTATTTGATGAACTATAAAGAATATGGTGATACATCCAATCCTACCATAATGCTAATACATGGAGAATTTCTTTCAGCATGGAACTATGATCTCATTATTGATCAGCTAAAAGATCGTTATCATATTCTCTTGCCATTACTTGATGGTCATCAAGGAAGCAAGGAACACTTTATTTCCATAGAACATATTGCAAAGAAGATTATAGAAGATATCAATAATCACTATGATGGACAGCTTGCACTTATTGGTGGCTTATCATTAGGTGGACAGATCTTATGTGAAATGCTGTCAATAAAAGATGATATCTGTCAATATGCAATCATTGAAAGTGCTGATGTTATGAAAGAGAAATCTTTTGTCACTAAGCCAAAAGATCAGCTTAGCTATCGTTTGTCTTTACATAATTATCATTTAAACAGAAAACAAAAGAAGCAGTACAAAGAATCTTCAAAGATTGATAAGGAAGACTTCATTAAAATCAATGAAGCAATGCGTCATTATGTATTAAAAGAGACTATTGCTAGTACGAAAGCAAAAGTCTATGTCGAAGTCGGCAGCAAAGAGAAGAACTATATTCCATCTTGTACGCATATCCACCATACAATCAAGAAGAGTCAGATGATTATCATGTATCGCTATGCTCATGGTGATTTCAGTCTTAATCATGTTTCATCTTATGCAAACTTAATAACGAAGCTTATGAAACAAAAAAATACACGATAATAGTTCATGTATTTAAGCAGTATTTATCTGTAAACAAAAACCAGAAGTCGATTGACTTCTGGCTTTTATTTAACGATACGAGTCCAATTGAACTTGTCTTCAAGTTTACCCCACTGAATACCAGTAAGAGTATCATAAAGTTTCTGAGTTAATTCACCAGTTTCGAAGTTATTGATCTTGCATTCTTCACCTTTATAGCAAAGCTGACCAACTGGAGAAATAACAGCAGCAGTACCTGTACCCCAAGCTTCTTTTAAAGCACCAGTACGAGCAGCTTCCATTAAGTCTTCAACGTCTAAATGACGTTCTTCAACTTTATATCCCCAATCTCTTAAAAGAGTTAACATTGAATCTCTTGTAACACCAGGAAGAACTGTTCCTTCAATTGGAGCAGTAACAACTGTATCATTGATTAAGAACATGATGTTCATAGATCCAACTTCTTCAACATATTTCTTTTCATTACCATCAAGCCATAAAACCTGAGTATATCCATGAGCTTCAGCTTTTTCCTGAGCTTTTAATGAACCAGCATAGTTACCACCACATTTAGTGAAACCAGTACCACCCTTAACAGCTCTTACGTATTCATCTTCAATCCAGATCTTAACTGGAGCAACACCTTCTGGATAGTAGTTTCCAACTGGTGTTAAGATAATAATGAATTTATATGAAGTTGCAGGATGAACACCAACACCAGGTTCAGTCGCAAACATAAATGGACGGATATATAATGATGTTTCTGGTGCAGTAGGAATCCAATCCTGTTCAGTTTTAACAAGTGTTTCAACACACTGAATGAAGTCTTCTACTTCTAAATAAGGCATACAAAGACGTTTATTAGATTCTTGCATACGTTTTGCATTCATTTCAGGTCTAAATAACTGTACTTCACCTTTAGGATTACGATAAGCCTTTAATCCTTCAAATGTTTCCTGAGCATAGTGTAATACCATTGTAGATGGTTCAAGCTGTAATGGTCCATAAGGTACGATTCTTGCATCATGCCATCCTCCCTGGTCTTTATCCCAGTCAACAATTAGCATGTGATCTGTATAATATTTACCAAAGCCTAGTGCGCTCTGATCAGGCTTTTCTTTTAATGTTTTTGCTTTCTCAAATCTGATTTCCATGTAAAGCGTCCCCCTTTTTTCTATCACTCATTTTATACCTATTAAAATAGCGTTGCAATAGCTTTTTTCGTTAAATGATGAAAAATAAATTATATTTTTATATTTTCTACAAAATTAGAGTTAATTTTTGCATTAATAAGAAAAAAGATTATTTTCAAACTCATAAAGAAATTATTTTTTTAAAAAGATATGACTATGATATAATAGAAAAGACGGAAGTCAGTATGGTAAAAGGAGAAAAGTATTTATGAGACAGGCAGGAATTTTATGTCCCATTTCCTCATTGCCAGGAAAAGGAGTAGGTGATTTTGGATCATGTGCTTATACATTTGTAGATAAGCTTAAAAATGCCAACGTATCCGTTTGGCAGATTTTACCCCTTAATCCATTATCCTATGGGAATTCTCCCTATCAGCCTTATTCAAGCTATGCGGGAGATGAGCTTTATCTTGATCTAGAAGCGTTTATAAAGGAAGGTCTTCTAAATAAAGATGAAGTAAAAGAAGAAGTGTTTTCTTTAAATAAAGTAGATTATACTCAAGTCAGAACATATAAAGAATCACTTTATCGTAAAGCCTTTGAACGCTTTACAGATTTTGAAGCATTGCGTAGATTTGAAAAAGAACAGGAATGGTTATATGGCTACGCATTATTTAGAGTATTTAAATTAAAAAATGAAGGAAAAGAGTGGAGAGAATGGGAAGATCACTACAAGCTTTACCCAAAAGAAAAGGGTATTGATGTAGAAGAAGTCAAAGACGAAGTTCTCTATCAGGAATTCTTGCAGTACTACTTTAATAAACAGTGGTATGCATTAAAAGAATATGCCAATAAGAACGGTATAGAAATCATTGGCGATATGCCTATCTATGTGGGACTAGATAGTGCAGATGTATGGCTTAATCAGGAAAACTTCCTATTAGAAGAAGATGGCACACCTTCATTTGTGGCTGGTGTACCACCAGATTATTTTTCCAAGACAGGACAGCGCTGGGGCAATCCTATCTATAATTGGGACTATATGGAACAGGATGGATTTACATTCTGGCTTAACCGTATTTCATATGCGTGCAAGCTTTACGATATTGTACGTATTGACCATTTTAGAGGATTTGACACTTATTGGAAAATTCCTGAGGAAGAAGAAACAGCAGTTGTTGGTGAATGGGTAGAAGCACCTGGCTATAAGCTATTTGATACACTATTTAACAAGTATCCAGATTGTCGCATCCTTGCAGAAGATCTTGGTGAATTAAGAGACGAAGTCTATGAGTTAAGAGATCATTACACATTCCCAGGAATGTTTGTCTACATGTTCCATCATCATGACAAGTTTGACTTTGATAAAGTTGTTGTCTATACAGGAACACATGATAATGACACCATCATGGGATGGCATGATGAACTTACAGAAGAAGACTTAACCTTAATCAATGAACAATTAAGAAAATACAGAGAACGTAAGTTCTATCGCAAGGCTATTCATTACTGCATGGATCAAACAAGCAAGATGGTCATCATTCCAATATGGGATCTATTAGGTCTACCAGGAGAATGTCGTTTCAATGTGCCAGGTACAATTGGTTCTCCTAACTGGGAATGGAAACTTGATCATTATAAAGATGTAACTAAAGAATTAAGATTCTTAAAAAAGATTATTGAAAAAACAAACAGAGCATAATAAAGGCATCCCTAAGGATGCCTTTATTAGTTATAGTGGTTATCTTTTTTAAAGAGTGCTTTTCCTTTTGTAGCGGCTGCTACAAAGATAATGATAGCTCCTACAAGAGTAATAATACGAGCAAACATCAGCATGGATGATAACCCATAACGATCACTAATGACACCACCAAGCACATTGCCAATCATGCTGCCGAGACCAGAAGTCATCACAGCGATGAGAGTCTGTCCCATCATATGATCTTTTTCTTCAAGATGATAAGTCACATAGTAGGTGATCACACCAGTTGTTAACGCATAAGACAATGACTGACAAGCCATCCCTATTAATAAGATAGGAAGATTACCCGCTAACGCAATCGTATAGTTTCTTACTATATAAAAGAAAGCCGCAATAGCAATCAAGAGAACACTGTTGAACCTCTTCATAAGTCTAGGTGTAATAGCCATGATTGGCATCTCACTTGCAGCCATAAAGAAAATCGCAATGCCATAGAATGAATTATTTCCTCCAAGGTTCTTCACGATATCAATAAGATAAGTAGAAAGAGCAGTGGAAGCCGCAAATGTAAAAGTAAATCCTAAAAGCAAAAAGAAGAAAAGCTTATATTTAAAGATAATAGAACCAATACTGCTTTTTTCATTGATGACACCTTTATCTTTCACAGTAGGGAAAGTAAAAAGTATAACTAGGAATACCACAGAAGATAGACTGTAGATAATGCTAAGAACAACCGGATTAAATAGATCAATAAGAAATCCTGAAAGCATCGCTGTAGAAGCGTAAGCAACGGAGCCAAGTCCACGTGACAAGCCAAAATTCAAATATGATCCTGTACGAATAAGATCCATGCAAAGCATCGATAGGAATGGTACACAGGAAACATTGAGAGAGTAGACAAGTATATAAACCAACATAATTATGATCTTAGGCAATGGTATAAATGTAATAGATACAAACATAAGACCAACACATATAAATAATAGAGTAAGCATCTTTCTAGAAGAAAGAGAAGCTGACTTTACACACATTGTAGAAAGATAAGGACCAAGAATCATATTCATAAGACAGGATATTCCTGATACAATACCGATTTCAGTATTGCTTAATCCCTTATATTTTAAAAAGACTGCAATATATCCCAGGATGGTACAGCTTGCCATCCAGAAAGCAATCTGCAATAAATTGTATTTCAGTTGAATATGTTTCATTTTTGAATCCTCCATACATATTCAATATACAATATTTTCAGGTGATACTTATGAATTTTCGTATCATGAAAATCATTATGTTATCATTTATATTTTCATGATATATTATTATATGAAAAAGAATTTCATGGAGGATATATTATGAATGAAGCACAGACAGTAATGGATCGCATTTCCATTATTTATGATCAATTATTTGATGCAGAGAAAAAGATTGCCAAATATATATTAAACAATCATAAGCTTGTAGTAGATATGACAGTCTCAGAACTTGCAAAAGCAAGTGATGTCAGTGTCGCCTCTGTTTCACGCTTTTGTCGAAAAGTAGGCTTAAAAGGATTTCATCAGCTTAAAATTGGATTAGCAAAAGAAATGGTAGAAACCTATGGTGAAGGCAGTATTTCTAATGATATCTCCCTTGATAACATCGGCCAATCTTTACAGAATATTCTTGCAAATAAAATTGAAGAACTAAAACAGACGGTCAATCAGATTGACATTGAAACATTTCATGTGATTCTTAAGACATTAGAAAAAGCCAGACATGTACAGATAGTCGCAGTAGGGAATACGATTCCCGTAGCTATCGATGCGGCTTTTAAGTTCAATGAGTTAGGTATCCCAACAACTGCCGGGACAATATGGGAAACGCAGCTTTCTTATTGTTTTACATTAGGAGAAGGTGATGTATTGATTGCTATCAGTAACTCCGGTGAATCAGATAAGGTTTATGAGGCTGTTAAGATTGCTAAGGAGAATGGAGCAACTACAATTGGTATTACTAATAATAGTCATTCTGCAATTGGGGAAAGTGTGGACTATCATATCACTACAGCAACGCGTGAAAAACTTTTTCTTGATGAGTTCTGTTTTTCACGAGTATCCGCTACAACGGTGATAGAAATCATCTTTTTGTTCCTTACGACAGCGATTGAAAACTCACATTCCAAGATTGCTAAATGTGAAGACATATTTGCTTTCGATAAACGCTAAAACACGTGTGAAAAAACACGTGTTTTTCACGATTTATAGACCAATTTTTTTTTTCGTTCTGTAATTATTGACGGATAAAACTGTAGTTAGTATAATGAAGTTGTAATAAAATTTCATATGAGAGGGGTGCTTGAAAATAATTTACACAATTACATTTAACCCCGCACTAGATTATGTTATTAGTGTTGATCATTTTAAGACAGGCGTTGTCAATAGAGTGAATGAAGAACATATCTTCTGCGGTGGGAAAGGACTTAACGTATCATTTATTTTAAAGGAATTAGGGTATGATTCTAAGGCATTAGGATTCGTTGCTGGATTTACTGGTGATGAAATTGCTAGACTTGCTAGAGAAGAAATGGGTATCAACGCTGATTTCATTAAAGTTAAGGAAGGTATGTCACGTATCAATGTTAAATTGAGAAGTGATGAAGAAAGTGAAATCAACGGTATTGGTCCTAAAATTACAAAGGAAGATCTTGAAAAGCTATTTAAGCAGCTTGATCAGATGGATAAGTCAGATGTACTTGTATTATCTGGAAGTATTCCTAAATCAATTAGTTCAGGTATTTATGAAACTATTCTTCATAGACTGCAGGATAAGAATATCTTCTCTGTAGTTGATGCAACAGGTGATCTATTAATGAATGTTCTTAAATATAAGCCATTCTTAATTAAACCTAACAATCATGAAATTGAAGAAATCTTTAACGTGAAGCTTGAAAGTGAAGAAGACTTAATCTTCTATGCTAAAAAGCTTCAGGAAGAAGGCGCTAGAAATGTATTGATCTCATTGGCAGGAGATGGATCATTACTAGTAGATGAACATGGTGGCACTCACCGTATTGGTGTATGCAAAGGCAAGGTAAAGAATTCTGTTGGTGCTGGTGACAGTATGGTTGCAGGATTTATTGCCGGTTATCTCAGAAATGGAGACTACATGGAAGCATTAGAATTAGGTACTGCATGTGGAGGTGCGACTGCATTCAGTGATTCTCTTGCAACTAAAGACTTCATTTATGAAAATTTAAGACAATTAAAGGGAGAGAAATAATAATGAAAATTACTGAATTGTTAGATCTCAAGGGCATCGCACTTAATGTTAATGTCAATTCTAAAGATGAAGCCATTGACAAGTTAGTGGATTTAATGGATGCCACTGGGAAAATTTCAAGCAAGGAGGACTATAAAAAAGGAATTCTTGCACGTGAAAGCTTAACTTCAACTGGTATTGGTGAAGGAATCGCTATTCCTCACGCACAGGTTGCAGCAGTCAAGACTGCCGGATTAGCAGCAATGACTGTACCTGCTGGTGTTGATTATGAATCATTAGATGGTCAGCCAGCTAAATTATTCTTTATGATCGCTGCTCCAGAAGATGGTGGAAATACTCATCTTCAGGCATTAGCAAAATTATCAGCATTATTAATGGATGAAGCATTCAGAGAAAAGTTGATGAACGCACAGTCAGCTGAAGAATTCCTTCATATTATCGATGAAAGAGAAGCAATTAAAGATGCTGAAGAAGCAGCAGAAGCTGCAAAAGTACACGAAGGACAGTATAAGGTTTTAGCTGTTACTGCATGTCCAACAGGTATCGCACATACATTCATGGCAGCTGAAAACTTAACTAAAGCAGGGGAAGCTATGGGTTATCCTCTAAAAGCTGAAACAAATGGTTCTGAAGGTATTGGAAATGCCTTAACTGCAGAAGAAATCGCAGCTGCTGATGGTATTATCATCGCTGCTGATAAGAATGTAGAAATGGCTCGTTTTGATGGTAAACCTTTATTATCAGTTTCAGTTACTGAAGGTATTCGTCATCCTGAAGACTTAATCAATAAGATCAGAAATGGTGAAGCACCAATCTATCACGCAGAAGCAGGGGCTGCACCTGCAGCTGGTGGCGCTAACGCTGCTCAGGGCTTCTATAAACACTTAATGAATGGTGTATCTCATATGTTACCATTCGTTGTTGCTGGTGGTATCTTAATCGCTTTAGCATTCTTATTCGATGATAAGAACGCTGGTGCAAACTTTGGTTCATCAACTCCACTTGCTGCATGGTTCAACGCTATCGGTGGTGTATCATTCGGTATGATGCTTCCAATCTTATCTGGTTTCATCGCAATGTCTATTGCTGACAGACCAGGTCTTGCTGTTGGTATCGTTGGTGGTTTATTAGCTAAATCAGGTGCTACTTTCTTAGATCCAAGTGCTGCTAAGGTTGCAGCTACTCCTGGATTCTTAGGTGCATTATTATATGGTTTCGTTGCTGGCTGGATTATTCTTCTATTAAAGAAAGTATTCGCTGGTCTTCCAAAATCATTGGATGGTATTAAACCTATCTTGCTTTATCCTTTATTAGGTGTTGCATTAATGGGTGTATTCGCTTCAGCTGTTAACCCAATCATGGGTGTAATCAACAGTGGATTAACTTCATTCTTAAATGGTTTAGGTAAATATGGTATCTTACTTGGTATCGTAGCTGGTGGTATGATGTCCATCGATATGGGTGGTCCTTTCAACAAGGCTGCTTATGTTACTGCAACTGGTATGTTAGCTTCTAAAAACTATACATTAATGGCAGCTGTAATGGCTGGTGGTATGGTTCCTCCATTAGTTATCGCTTTATCAACTACATTCTTCAAAGACAGATGGTCAGAAGAAGATCGTAATGCTGGTTTAGTTAACTACATCATGGGATTATCATTCATCTCAGAAGGTGCAATTCCATTTGCAGCTAATGACCCAATCAGAGTTATTCCTTCATGTGTATTAGGTTCAGCTATCGCTGGTGGCTTATCAATGTTATTCAACTGTACATTAAGAGCTCCACATGGTGGAATCTTCGTAATTGCTACAATCGGTAACTGGCCAATGTACTTAGCATCTATCGCTATTGGTTCAGTTGTTGGTGCAATTGTATTATCATTATGGAAAAAACCTTTAAATAAATAATTAACAAAAAAACTGTAATTCTATATTTTAAAAGTGGAAGGAGAAATCCTTCCACTTTTTTAGTTATCTTCCGTTAAGATGATGGCAGCCTTAACAGCTTTTTTCCATCCTTTTAGTCTTCTTGTTCTTTTTTCTTCATTCTTGTTAGGAGTGAAGGTATGTTCAATATGATATTGCGCACAAATATCATCCATTGAACGCCAGTAGCCTACTGCAAGACCGGCGAGATAGGCCGCTCCCATGGCTGTTGTTTCAACACATGCTGGTCTTTGTACAGGGGCAAGACAGATGTCTGATTGGAACTGCATCATGAAGTCATTGAGGCAGGCGCCACCATCGACTTTTAGTGAACGCAGATCAATTTTGGAATCAAGTACCATTGCCTCAAGGACATCATTGACCTGATAAGCGATGGATTCCAATGTGGCACGAATAATATGACACTTGTTTGTACCACGGGTTAGACCGGTAATAATTCCTCTAGCATAAGGATTCCAGTACGGTGCTCCTAGTCCAGTAAATGATGGAACCACATAGCATCCATTGGTATCCTCGACTTTTGTCGCAAAATATTCTGAGTCATAAGACGTATCAATGAGCTTTAGTTCATCTCTTAGCCATTGAATAGCTGCTCCTGCCATGTAGACAGAACCTTCTAATGCATATTGAACCTTACCATCAATTCCCCAGGCGATGGTCGTCAATAATCCGTGATCAGATGAGACAGGAGTATCACCAGTATTCATTAACATAAAACATCCTGTACCATAAGTGTTCTTCACATCTCCAGCATTGAAGCATGTCTGTCCAAAAAGGGCTGCCTGCTGATCACCAGCAGCGCCAGCGATGGTAATAGAACCATCGAAGAGATGGTAGTCCGTTTGTGCATATATATAGCTTGAAGGACGTACTTCTGGTAACATGGATGCTGGAATATCAAGGAGGTTAAGAATATCCTGATCCCATTTTAATGTATGAATATTAAAAAGCATGGTACGAGAAGCATTGGAATAGTCAGTGACATGTACCTTTCCGCCAGTAAGTTTCCAGATCAGCCATGTATCCACTGTACCAAATAGCAAGTTGCCTTCATTAGCCTTCTTACGTGCTTCAGGCACATTTTCTAGTATCCAATGGATTTTTGTGGCAGAGAAGTATGGGTCAATAATAAGACCAGTTTTTTCTTTGATCATGTCAGTATGGCCTTTTTCTTTAAGCTCTTTACAATAATCAGACGTTCTTCGACATTGCCATACGATAGCTCTATAGATTGGTTCACCGGTTGTACGATCCCATACAATCGTTGTTTCTCGCTGATTGGTAATACCAATACCGGCAATCTGACTGCCTTTTGCATTAAGCTGTTTCATTGCCTCGCGTGCTACCGCATACTGGGATGACCATATTTCATTTGCGTCATGCTCAACCCATCCTGGTTTAGGAAAATATTGTGTAAATTCTTTTTTGCTAAGCGCACAGATTTTTCCTTTTTCATTAAAAAGAATACATCTATTGCTCGTTGTACCGGCATCTAATGCCATGATATATCTTTGCATAAGAGTCACCTCATTTCCATTATAATACGATATGTATTATCTTGGTTATATTTTTGTGATTTGGAAGAAAAATAAAAATGTATGTTTGTATGATATTTCTGTTCTGTAGTATAATATAAACATAGAGGAAAGGATTATTATGAAACGAACAAAGAATATTGAAACATTTAGAGACACTGAAGCAATTGTAGAAAAAAACAATGATGAATTAACAGGACTTGAAAAAGTACAGGTTAGATATGGTGCAAGAAATGCATTCAATCAGCCTATTTCTCCTAATGAAGCAGAACATGGAACATGGCTTGCTTTACATGAAGGAGACTACTATCATGTCCTCTATTGGAAAAGAGCACCTTATGAAGGTGGAGAAGTAGAAATCGATGATCGTGATGATTTTACATCTTCAGTAAAAACAAAACAGAAACTCATTCAGGAAGCAAAAGACTATTCTATAACTGAAGAATGGGGAAAGGGAGTCAATGGCTTCAAGGAACTTATGGCAAAATGGAAAGAAGTCAAGTATTGGCATCTTGCTATTGAAGATGAGTTCTGGAAAGCATTCCAGGAAGCACAGGCTACTTTTTTTGAGCGCTTAAGAGCACATCACGACGATAATAAGAAAATCAAGTCTGCGCTTATTCAAAAGGCAGAGGAAGTATCCTCAAGTGATGATTTTTCACAGGCTACAGCCCAGCTCAATGCGTTATTAGAAGAATGGAAGCAGGCAGGATCTGCAGGCAATGAGTTAGATAATAAGCTATGGAAAGAATTCCGTAAATATTTTGATATCTTCTATAAACGTAAAGAAGAACATTGGAATGCCTTACAGCCAGCCATTGAAGATGCAAAACGCAAGAAAGAAGAATTGATCGCATTAGCACAAGAAAAGAAAGATTCAACAGAATGGAAGCAGACAGGAAACTTCTATTATGATCTGATGGAACAATGGAAACAGGCAGGTTATGCTGGTAAGGATAATGATGATTTATGGGCACGCTTCAATGATGCTCGTCAGACTTTCTATAAAAATCGTCAGACATACTTTGATCAGCTAGATGCTAAACATAAACAGAATGCCTCAGAAAAAAAGAAACTCATCGATGAAGCTAAAAGACTAGCACATGGTTTAGACTACTCTAGAGAAGTCACACAGCGTATGCGTGACTTACAGTCAGAATGGAAAAAAATTGGTTCATGTGGCAGAGAAAAAGAGAATGCCTTATGGAAAGAATTCAGAGAACAGATGGATTTCTATTTTGATCATCTTAGAGAATTTAGCAGCTATGAAGGATAAAGAAGAAGGGGAAACCCTTCTTCTTTTTTGCATAAAAAACTTTCTATTTTTTGTTGACAAATAGTCACATTACTGGTATATTATCCATGTACTCAAAAGACGCCGCATTCGTATAACGGCTATTATATCTGCTTGCCATGCAGAGGATGCCGGTTCGATTCCGGCATGTGGCTCCATTAGTACATTACACTTCTTCGGAAGTGTTTTTTTATTATATAAATGCATCTTACCTTTAAAAATAAGCATCTTAGCTTTAAAAATAAGACAAAAAGAAAAATACTTATTAACATGTAAATTGAAAGGAGAAGGACAATGAAAGTAAATATAGAAGTCTCAAAGAAACACAATCCACCATATGCGATTATCTACACTGATGTGGTCAATGATGAAATCTTACAACTGGTAGATTCACTATCAAAAAGTGATACGCCCATTGTCACATATAAAAATGAAAGAATGCATATTCTAAAACCTGAAGAGATTTATATGATCACAATAGAAGAGGGGAAGACAGTCATCTATACGCTTCATGAAAAATATTCTTCAAAAAAACGCCTGTATGAAATCATTGAACTATTAGGAAGTGGTTTTATGCAGATCTCAAAGCAGACAGTCATTAATCTTTCTTATCTTGAATGTGTAGAAGCAGGATTTAATGGTACGCTTCTTTTAAAACTAAAGAATGGAAAATCAGATTATATCTCAAGGAAGTATCTTCCTCATTTAAAGAAATACTTAGGATTATAGGAGGAACCCATATGAAAAAATTATTAGTAAGTACACTGATCTCTATTGGCATTGCAGCAGTTATATTCTGTATAACAGGCGTTATCTTTGATGTGATCTACAAAGGAAACTTCATCTTAAGACAGTATAGCTTTTCTAAGATGGTATTAGCGACATTATTTATTGGTCTTGGTTTTGGTCTTCCTTCATTTATCTATGAAAAAGAAAATCTCCCAGTCGCTATTCAGGCTGTCTTTCATTTAGGAATTGGATATACAGTCATGTTAATTGCTTCCTTTATGGTAGGCTGGATTCCTGTTAAAGCAGGTATTATTGCATCAGTAGCAGCTATCGCTTTACAGGTTTGTGTAGCTGGAATGATTGCCTTGATCTTCTATTTCTACAATAGAAATCTTGCTAAAAAAATGAATGAAAGCATCAAGCGTATAAACGACAAAAAAATTTAAAATATTCTTTGACAAGTTACGGCAATGCTGATATAGTAGTCATGTACTCGAAAGACGCCGCATTCGTATAACGGCTATTATATCTGCTTGCCATGCAGAGGATGCCGGTTCGATTCCGGCATGTGGCTCCATTAGTACATTACACTTCTTCGGAAGTGTTTTTTTATAGTAAAAATCCCGCGTTATGCGGGATTTTTGATTTTCTTTTTATTTTTATCGTAAATGATCTTAAGACCCTTAAAAGTAAGCTCACGATCATAGACATCAATACATGACGTCTGATGATAGAGGATTTTACCTAATCCACCAGTAGAGATGACTTTAAGGTTTTCTCCATACTCTTCTTTAATCTTCTTTACAATATATTCGACCTGACCAATATAACCAAAGACAATACCAGCCTGCATTGATTTTACAGTATTTTTTCCAATGACAGAGTCAGGTGTACTGATTTCAATTTCAGGTAACTGAGCAGCCATTGAAGAAAGTGCGTTAGCTGTAATACCAATACCAGCACTAGTAGCTCCACCAAGGAATTCTCCTTTTTCTGAAACAACATCATATGTTGTGGCAGTACCAAAATCAATAACGATGCAAGGTCCACCATATGTATAGTAGGCGCCAGCTGCATCGACAAGTCGATCAGCACCTAATGATGAAGGATGTTCAATCTTAACAGAAATACCAGTCTTCACACCTGGACCTACAAAAGTAGGATGGATGTTCAGGTATTTAATGATAGAACTTGAGAATGAGTAATTGACCTTAGGAACTACAGAACTGATGATAACATCCTGAATATCTTCAGCTTTGTAGTTGTTGGCATTCATAAATGCAGAAAGCATAACACCATATTCATCAGATGTACGTGAAAAACGTGTGTTAAGACGATAATTATTAATAAGCTGGTCATCTTTATAGAATCCCATTGTGATATTTGTATTTCCAATATCTACAACTAGCAGCATGGCTTTAATCCTCCTTAAGTGACATCAGGCGATCAAGAATCACTAATCCCAGATCCTCTTTTGACATCATTGGTAAATCTTCAGTATTTTCTTTTGTAATAAGCGTAGCGACATTAGTGTCTGTCGCGAATCCAGCACCCTTGGTGCGCAAGGAATTAGCGACAATCATATCTGCATTCTTGCGAAGCAGTTTCTCTTTAGCGTGTGCAATCAGATCATTTGTCTCCATGGCAAAGCCGCAAATGATCTGCTGATTTGTGCGGTTAGCACAGAGGTAGGAAAGGATGTCGGGATTTTTGATAAATTCGACATGTAGACAATCGTCGTTCTTCTTGATCTTTTCTTTCGCGATATCTTGTGGACGATAGTCTCCGACTGCTGCTGACATGATAATATAATCTGCCTTTTTGCTTTCTTCTTTCATAAGTTCAAATAGATCATTGGCACTTACGAAAGGTTTCATTGTAACACCTGGAATATCCTTAAGGCTAACAGGGCCATGGGCTAATGTGACGTCAGCGCCAAGAAGGAAAGCAGCGCGGGCAATCGCATATCCCATTTTTCCTGTTGAATGATTTGAAATAAAACGTACTGGATCCATGGATTCTCTTGTTGGACCAGCACTGATGAGAACACGCTTGCCTTTAAGTGGATGAGAATGCAATGCGTATTCAATCATCAATTTGATGCTATTATAGTCTGCAAGTTTGCCTTTACCGACATCACCGCAGGCTAATAGACCTGTACCGGGTTCTATGAATAGAACACCATCATTTTTAAGTGTATCAATATTTCTTTGAGTTGCGCTGTTTTCGTACATATGTACGTTCATCGCAGGGGCGATTAGCTTTGGGCAAGTGGCAGCTAGAAATGCTGCTGTTAACATATTATCGGCAATGCCATAAGCTAATTTTGCCATCGTTGTAGCGGATGCAGGTACGACGATAAAGGCATCTGCATTCTTAACGATGTCAACGTGAGTGATTGTTCCAGGATCGTCATCAAATACGTCAATGTAGACTTTTCTTTTTGTTAATGCCTGAATAGACAAGGGTGTGACGAATTTGGCGGCAGAAGGTGTCATCAAGACATCAATTTCATAATTTTCTTTAGAAAGATCACTGATGAGCTGAACTGATTTAAACGCCGCAATTGATCCTGTAATTCCAATAATCAGTTTCTTTTTCATATTTTATCCTCGCTTTACTTTTAATAAGGCCTTGCTGACAGCTACTGCAATAACTGTACCAACGACTGCTTCAAGCAAGCTCTGTGTAGTTACGACAGTCATGAATGCTGGTAGTAAGGCAGAGAAACTTGTTCCCATAGCTTTTGCGTAAGCTACACCAAAGAAGACGTAGATTCCGCCTAAGACTAGGATTGTGTTAGTAAATGCACCAAAAAAAGAACTTACAGCCATTGCTGTGACATCATTCTTTTCTTTAAGAAGATTGTAGATTGTAGCAGCTACAAAACCAATCATCACTCTTGGGAAAATAGCGATTACTGCGCTTAAGATATTCCCACTGATAAATGGTGAAAAGACAAATGATACAACGGATGGATTCATTGTTGCTTTTAACATTGAAAATAATCCAAATACCAATCCAGTGATACAGCCTTCCTTTCTACCAAGGACAATAGCTGCAATAATAACGGGAATATGCAAAGTAGTTGCATTTAATGGACCGATAGGAATGAATCCTAAGAATGGTACCATGACCATTAGGGCCTCGATCGCAATGAACAAGGCAAGATAAGTTAAGTTCTTTGTGTTTTTCATATTCAATTTTCCTCCACTGTTGCTCACAAAGGATGCAACGTTTCTATATATTTGCCTACTCCTATTTCTGTTGATGCTTAAGTAAGTCACCACATGATGAAATCCTCGTAGACAAATTTATTATAGATTAATTATAGAAAAAAGCAATAAATACTATTTTTCATTGATTGGAGAATAGAAAGGATGACGCAGATCTTCTTCATAATCATAATGCAATTTAAATGCCTTGTGTTCATTATAATTTAAACTAAAGAAACAGGCATAAAGCATCGTACAAATATATTGAATAGATAATAAAGAAGAAAAAGGAGCCATCTTATTAAAGATCTTCTCTTTAGAAGAAATATGAAGAATAAGATCACTGTAATGAGAAAGCTGATTATCCCCAAGGGATGTAATCGCAATGATTTTTGTCTTTTGTTTCTTCAATGTTTTCGCAATCCTGATAATCTCATCTGTTTCTCCAGAATAGGAAATGATAATGGCCACATGTTTAGGATTGCTTACTCTTGCAAGAAAGCCCTGTTCACCAGCCATTGTACGAAAGTTGACCTGTTTGCCGATGCGCATCATATTATGCGCAAAAGATTGTGCCACCAACAGAGAGTTTCCTAGTCCATATAGATCAATGCTGTCTGCTTTATCTAATAGCTTTACACATTGACTTAATGTCTTTTGATCAAGCAGGGCGGCACTATCATCGATGGTTTCTTTATGCAGTAAGGTAAGATTATTGATGATGGTATTAAAATCATCATCTTTATCAAAAGGAAAGTTGGGATCAATCTCTTTTGATGTATGAAGAGACAGCTCCTTGGCCAGAGTGATCTTTAGATCATTAAATCCTGATAACCCACATTTCTTGGCAAGTCTTACAATTGTAGCAGGGGAAGAATAAGTCTTTTTCGCAAAGGTGTGAATGGACATCTTTACGACCTCTTCACCATGTTCAAGAATATATTGAGCCAGGATATTCTCTGACTCAGTAAAATGCATTTTTAGTTCTAATTGTGTTAATAGATTCATTATGTTTCACCAATCACATTATATCATGAAATAATGTTTCATAAAAAGAACAATCATATGAAAAAGAATGAAACGATATTATAAAGGAGAGTGTTGCTATTTACTTTGATGAAAGCGTATGCATAAAATGAAGTGGACATAAGGAGGACAACTAAGATGAAACAATTACCTAAAGATTTTTATTGGGGAGGAAGTGTATCTTCTTTTCAAACTGAAGGTGCTTATGATGAAGGTGGAAAAGGGGTTTCCATCTATGATGTAAGACCAACACCGGAAGGACATGCTGATTGGAAAGTTGCTATTGATGCCTATCATCGCTACAGTGAAGATATTGCTTTAATGAAAGAAATGGGCTTTAACTTCTATCGTTTTTCAATCTGCTGGAGTCGTATTATTCCTAATGGGGATGATGAAGTTAATGAAGAAGGTGTTGCTTTCTATAATCGTCTTATTGATGAATTAATTGAAAATGGCATTACACCAATGATCACATTGGTACACTTTGATATGCCTTATCATCTTGTAAAAGAATATAACGGTTTTGCATCTAGAAAAGTTGTAGATCTATTTGAACGCTATGCACGAGTATGTATTTCTCGATTCGGTGATCGTGTGAAACATTGGATGAGCTTTAATGAACAGAATCTTCATGCTATGAATCTTCTTTATTCTAATGCTGAAGAGATTCCTGAAGGGGTATCAAAAGAAAAGCATCTCTATCAGGTAGCTCATAATGTTATGATTGCTCATTGTAAGATGGTCAAGGCTGTAAGAGAATTAGCACCTGATGCTAAGGTGGGAGGCATGACAACAATCACGGCTTTCTATCCAGCTACCATGACACCGCAGAACAATCTCTTTGTACAGGAAATGAACAATCTTGTGAATATGTGGACTGTGGATGTACAAGCTAATGGACGCTATCCTGAGTACTACAGTGCCTATTTAAAAGAACGTGGATGGTTCCCTCATTTTGAAGAAGGGGATGAAGAGCTTTTACAATATACAAGTGATTATTTAGCGTTCTCATATTATCGTTCTAATGTATTGACAAGTGGAGAACTAGATCTAGAACATGACTATGCTTCACTTCTTGATAAGCATGTCATTAAAAACCCTCATCTTGAAGCGACTGAATGGGGTTGGGAAAAAGATGCAACTGGTTTACGTATTGTCATGAATGATATGTATGCTCGTTTCCATAAGCCATTATTTATCTTAGAAAATGGAATGGGTGCAAGAGAATCTATTGATATCAATGAACAGGTACAAGATGATTATCGTATCAGCTATCATCGCAATCATATTCAGGCTATGAAAGATGCAATGTTTAAAGATGGAGTTGAATGTCTTGGCTATGTAACATGGGGACCAATAGATATTCCTTCTTCTTCATGTGAAATTGCTAAAAGATATGGCTTCGTCTACGTTAATAGAACTGATCAGGAACTGTTGGATTTAAGAAGAATTCCTAAGAAGTCTTTCTATTGGATCAAGAAGGTCTTTGAAAGCAACGGTGAGGATTTACAGTAGTTTTTAGCAGACTTCATTTGACAGTGCTAATTCTTTGGTGTAATATGTTTTTAGCAATTAAGAAAAGGAGTGCTAAAATATGAGTGAAAAGAAACAGTTTAAGACAGAATCAAAACGATTATTGGATTTAATGATCAATAGCATTTACACACATAAAGAAATTTTCTTAAGAGAATTGGTTTCCAATGCAAGTGATGCCAGCGATAAACTATATTATAAGGCTTTACAGGAAAATATTAACGGTATCTCAAGGGAAGATATGGATATTTTCTTATCAATAGATAAAGAGAAAAGAACAATTACCATTGAAGATCATGGTATTGGTATGGATCATGATGAACTAGAAGAACGTTTAGGTACAATCGCTAACTCTGGTTCAAATGAATTTAAGAATGCCCTTGAAAAAGGTGTAGATAATGTCGATATTATCGGACAGTTCGGGGTTGGCTTCTATTCCGCATTCATGGTTGCAGATAAAGTAGAAGTCTTCTCAAAAAAATATGGTGAAGACAAAGCGTACGCTTGGGTAAGTGATACAAGCGATGGCTATGAAATCTTTGAATCAGGTTTAGATCATCATGGAACTAAGATTGTTCTTCATTTAAAAGATAATACTGAAGAAGAAAACTATGATGAATATTTAAGCCAGTATGAAATTGAAAGATTAATCAAGAAATATTCTGACTATATTCACTATCCAATTAAGATGGAAATGACAGTTTCTAAAAAGAAAGAAGATAGTGATGAATATGAAGATGTTACTGAAGTAAAAGTATTGAACTCTCAGGTTCCACTTTGGAAACGTAATAAGAAAGATATTACTGAAGAAGAATACAATGATTTCTATAAATCAAAGTTTAATGATTTTACTGATCCTCAGCGTGTTATGCATAATAGAGTAGAAGGTAATATCACATATGATTCATTGTTATTTATTCCTTCACAAGTACCAATGAACTATTTCTCAAGTGAATATGAAAAGGGACTTCAGCTTTATTCAAGAGGTGTCTTCATTATGGATAAAGCAAAGGATCTTGTACCAGAACATTTCCGTTTTGTAAGAGGTCTTGTTGATTCACAGGATTTAAATCTTAATATTTCAAGAGAAATGCTTCAGCATGACCGCAGCATGAAACTTATTGCGGATCGTATTGAAAAACGTATTCAAAGAGAACTAGAAGACATGCTTAAGAAAGATCGTGAAGAGTATGTGAAGTTCTGGAAGAACTTTGGTATGCAGATTAAGTTTGGTATCTATCATTCTTATGGCATGCTTAAAGATAAATTACAGGATTTATTGTTATTCTACAGTGCCAACAAGAAAGATTACATCACTCTTAATGAATATGTAGAAGCAATGAAAGAAGATCAGAAAGATATTTATTTTGCGAGTGGAGAAACTGTCGAAAAGATCGATATGTTGCCAGCTTGTGAAGCTGTTAAAGATAAAGGATTTGATATTCTTTACTTAACAGATAATGTTGATGAATTCTGTCTTCAAATGTTAAGAGATTATAAAGAAAAGACATTCAAGAATGTGACACAGGGTGATTTAAACCTTGAAAGTGAAGAAGAAAAGAAAGAACTTGAACAAAAGACAACTGATCATAAAGATCTACTTGATGCAATCAAGGAAGCATTAGGTGACAAGGTTGTTGAAGTAAGATTATCTTCACGTCTAAAATCACATCCAGTCTGCTTGACTTCAAGTGAAGGTGTATCATTTGAAATGGAAAAAGTGCTTAATGCTATGCCAGAAGCACAGGGACAAAATGTCAAGGCTGGAAGAATTCTTGAAATCAACCCAAATCATGATTTATTTAATGCCTTAGTAAATGTCAATGAGAAGAATGCGGATAAAGTCAAAGACTATGCCTCTCTTCTATTTGATGAAGCCATGTTAATTGAAGGCTTTACAATTGAAGATCCAGTAGGCTTCTCAAATAAGATTACAAGTTTAATGATTGAAGCTTCAAAATAATTGAGTACCCTCCAAGAGGGTACTTTTTATATAAACAGTGATAAACAGGTAGACAATCCTTGACAAGGGGTAATATAGGAGTATAATTCAAACGTATAAAATGATAAAGAGATAGAGGCAGCGGTGCGTCAGAGTAGGACAGGGAGGAGACATCCGATGAAATGTCTAAAAGGTAATCATCGCCGAAAGAGCTTGGTGGTAATCAGGTCTCTTGGGGATCAAGGAAATACTTTGGTCACTCCTTCGCAAGAAGAGGCGTTATCTGCAGGTTGATATTGAGGCTATGCAATAATGCATAGCTTTTTTTCTTTGTCGGAAAGGATAGTTTATGAAGAAAGTTCTTATCATGTTAATGATGTCTACACTTATTTTAAGTGGATGTACGACAACAAGAAATACAGAAGACAATTTTATTGTAGGAATGGAAGCTGCTTATCAGCCGTTTAACTGGCAGGCTATTAAAAGAGGCAGTTCCGGTGTCTATTTAGATGGAGGAGCAGGAATTGCGGATGGCTATGATGTCGTTATTGCCAGCAAGATTGCTAAAAAGATTCACCGTAAGCTAGTCATCAAGAAAATCAGCTGGGAAGGTCTTCCTAGTGCACTTGAATCAGGAGAAATCGATGCGATTATCGCCGGAATGACAGCTAGTCCTGAACGTGAAAAAGGAATGGATTTTACAACACCTTATTATTCATCAGAAATGGTTATGATTGTTAGAAAGAACAGCAAGCAGGCGCACTATGATAGTGTTGATCAGTTTAAAGGATCAAAGGTGATGGGGCAGAAGAATACCAACTATGATACGATCATTGATCAGATCAAAGGGGTAAAGCATCAGACACCAAAAGCGACTTATCCTGAATTGGTTATGGCTTTAAGAACCGGTGATGCGGATGGTGTTACTGCTGAACTTCCGGTAGCTACAGGAATCTGTAAAGCCAATAAGGAATTAAGTATTGTTAAATTTAAACCAGGAAAAGGGTTTGATATTGATACAACAGTATCAATTGGATTAAAGAATAATTCAAGAAAAACGAAACTCTTTAAAGATGTACAGCGTGCATTAGATTCTATTTCTCAAGAAGAAAGAGTAAAAATTATGGAAGAAGCGGTTAATCGTGCACCGCTTTATCAGGATCAGTAGGAGGATATTATGAGTATAGATTTTCATTTTGCTTGGCAGACTTTATTAGATGGCTGGCCACTATTTGCTTATGGTATAGCCATGACATTAGCATTTGCTTTTGTAGGAACAGCTTGTGGGTTAGTATTAGGATTAATTATTGGAGCTATTCATTCCATGGAAATTGATCCATTGGATTCTACTTTTAAAAAGATATTAAAAAAATGTGGACATGTCTTCACATCACTTTATGTATGGATCTTTAGAGGAACACCGATGATGGTACAGGCTGTCTTCCTTTATTATTTATTAAAGCCAATTCTTAATTGGGATGGATTGACTGCTGGGATGATCATTATTTCAATCAATACGGGTGCTTATATGGCAGAAATCATCAGAAGTGGTATTCAATCTATTGATCCTGGTCAAAGTGAAGGAGCGAAAGCTTTAGGGATGACCAATGCGCAGACTTTGTTTTCAATCATTTTCCCTCAGGCTATTAAGAACAGTTTCCCTTCAATTGGTAATCAGCTTATTGTTAATATCAAAGATAGCTGTATGTTAAATGCGATTGCGGTTACTGAATTGTATTTCCAGGCAACTAGTATTGCAGGAAGTACGATGAAATATACTGAAATCTATATGCTAGTGGCCATTATGTACTTGATTCTTACATCATTGGCAACAGCTATTCTTCATTTTATTGAAAAGAAAATCACTCATACCAATCAGGTGAGTGTTATGGACAATTGTGCATAGGAGGTAGGATGATGGAACATGTTATTGAAATTCAGCATTTAAAAAAATCATATGGCAACTTGGATGTTCTACATGATGTTAATCTTTCTATTGATGAAGGACAGGTAATGACTATTATTGGATCATCAGGAAGTGGGAAATCTACTTTGTTAAGATGTATCAACCTTCTAGAGATTCCAACAGGAGGAACAATTGCTTATCGTGGAAAGAAGATTCTTGATGGAAATATGAACATCAATAGTTATCGTTCTAAGGTAGGCATGGTATTCCAGTCATTTAACTTGTTTGCCAATAAGACCGTTTTAGAAAACTGTATGATTGCTCAGATTAAGGTATTAAAGAGAAACAAGGAAGAAGCAAGACAGATTGCCTTAAAGCATCTTTCAGCAGTAGGCATGGAAAAGTTTGCTCAGGCATCGGTCACTACGCTTTCAGGTGGACAAAAACAGCGTGTTGCAATTGCGAGAAGTTTATGTATGGATCCTGATGTTCTATTATTTGATGAACCAACATCAGCACTTGATCCAGAAATGGTAGGAGATGTATTGGAAGTCATGAATTCCCTTGCTAAAGAAGGATTGACTATGGTCGTCGTTACTCACGAAATGCAGTTCGCTAAAGAGGTAAGCGATGTCGTATGCTTCATGGACAAAGGATACGTCTGTGAAATTGGAACATCGGATCAGATTTTCAATCATCCTAAAGAAGAGCGTACAAAACAATTCTTAAGTCGTTATATGAATGATGCAAGCTAAAAAAGCTTGCGTTTTTCTTTCCTTTTTCCATTTGTTTTGATAGAATGCTCGAGTGTTAAAAAATATAGATACATAAAATACCTTTGATATAAATATGACGAATTTATTACAAAAATAGAAAAGTTGTTTATACTTTGACATATTTTTGACATTATAAATGTAGAATGGACTTATAGGAGGAAAGCTTATGGAGCATGTTATAAGTAAATATGGCGATTTAAAAGAAGCTTTACATCAATATGATATAAAAGAACTTTTAAAAAACTCTTTATTTTTTAAAGTAGATTTCACTCAGGATTATTACGAAGAAATCTTTCGTGGAAATGCCTGTGCTTATATAGAAGAAGGATGTAAAGGGTCTTTTTATGAGGCTGTTAAGTTTCTTGAAAATAATGTTTCTAAAAATAAAGATGAACTGATGAGTCTATTGAATAATCCTAGTGATAATGTGCATAAAGAATTAGATATTGAGCTTTCTATCCAGAATAAGAAGCATATGCTTCATATTATCTCTATTGTAAGAAAGCATTATGGCTATTTCTTTATGTATGATGCGAAAGATCATCATACTATTGATTTAAGAAAATATGATCTTCTTACTGGCTTATATCATCGTTTCTATTATGAAACACTTATCAATAAGCAAGAAGAAGGAACAATGATTGTCTTTGATATCGACCATTTCCGTGTGATCAATACACGCTTTGGTTTAAAAATGGGAGATGAGGTCCTTGTTGATCTGGCTAATAAGCTTAAAAAGCAGTTTACAGATGGGCTGATCTGTCGTCATTCTGCCGATGAGTTTCTGGTCTTTATTAAAGAGACAAACAAAGAAATAATTGAAGAAAAGATCGGTTTTATTATTGATGTTGTACAAGAATATAAAGATGTCTACTATCGTATGACAGCAGGCTATGCTTTATTAAAAGCAGGGGATGATTTCCAGTCTCTTTATAGAAGAGCAACTGATGAGAAAGAAAAGAACAAGAAGACAAGTGATGACTTTAAGTTAACTGAAACAATAAATAAATTTGATTTAAAAGATATCGCTGCTGGTCTTCCAGGTGCTTTGCTTGTCTATAAGGCAACAGGTAGAGAAGAGATTCTATTTGCCAATAAAGAACTGTTGGATATCTTTGAATGTCAGTCATTTAAAGAACTGATGGATTACACGCATGGATCATTTAAGAATCTTGTCTACGAGGATGATATTGAAGAAGTGGAACGTCTTATCTGGAAACAGGTCAATTCTAATGAGAACAGATTTGATTATGTACGATATCGTATTATGACAAAATCAGGTAAGATCAAGAATGTTGAGGACTTTGGAAAGCTTTCTCATAATACAACACATGGTGATGTCTTCTATGTTTTCATCCATGATCTTTCTAAGAAAAGAGATATGTTAAGTGTTATTGGAAAACATGCTTATCATGATGTGGATGAAGATGGCATTGATCGTCTTACGCATTTAAGAAATTATGATTATTATCGTAATAATGCTTTGGATTTTTATGATACATTGCTTTCTCATAATGTTAATGGTGCTTTTATTTATTTGGATATTGTCAACTTTAAGCTATACAATGAAAAATTTGGTTTTATTGGTGGAGATGCATTGCTTAGAAGATTTGGTAGAATGATGGAAGAGATCTTTAAAGAGAGTCTTATTGCTCGTATTTCTGAAGATCATTTCATCGTCCTAACTGATGAAAGCTTAGCGCATGAACGCATTAAGACGTTACATGAACGTATTCAAAATCTTCAGCATAGTGTTTATCTTGATATTAAGGCAGGTATCTTTGTACCAGAAGTTGAACGTGTAAGTGATGCGGCACATGCCTGTGATCAGGCGAAATTGGCTTATGATCAGATTAAACATAATTATCAGGAATATGAATGTTATTATTCTTCTCGTTTAAAAGATCATTATCATAAGAAGAAGTACATTGTCAGTCATTTTAAGGAAGCATTGAACAAAGGCTATATTAAGACATACTTACAGCCAGTGGTGAATGCAAAGAATAGGGAGCTGTTTGGCTTTGAAGCTCTTTCTAGATGGTTTGATCCTCAATATGGTATGATTCCTACTGAAACATTTGTAGGTGTATTGGAAGATGCGCATTTAGTCTATGAACTAGATCTTCATACATTAGAGGAAGTCTGTCAGATTATTTCTAAAAGAAAATCCAGCGGTGAGAAGATTTATCCTATTTCTGTCAATCTTTCTCGTCTCGACTTTGAAAACTTTGATCTCATTACGCAGGTTGTTGATATTTTAAATCAATATCAGGTTGATAAATCAAACATTCATATTGAAGTGACAGAAAGCATTGCCTTTAACCGTAATGATTTCCTTAAACGTCAGGTCGATCTCTTTAGATTCCATAACTTGGAAGTATGGATGGATGACTTTGGCAGCGGTTATTCTTCATTGAATGCTCTGCAGGAATTTGATTTCAATGTCATTAAGATGGATATGGACTTCATGAAGAATTTCTCAATCAACAGCAAATCACAGATGATTGTTGAAACAATCATGACCATGGCTCATAAGATGGGACTTAAGACACTAGCTGAAGGTGTAGAAACAGAAGAACAGCTGGAATTCCTTCAGGATTGTGGCTGTGATCTATGTCAAGGTTATCTTTTTGGTAAGCCTGAACCTTGGGATAAATATATTTAATAAAAGAAAAAGTTCTCGTTTTTTCAGACAGTATGATAGAATGGTAGTAATAGGAGTGATCATATGAAACTAATTCAAGAAATACTGTGTGTCATCGGGGGCTTTTTCTTTATTTATTTAGGAACAGTCTTCATTAGGGCACAAGATGATGTTCGTGCATTAAAAAAAGAATTACAGACAAGTCGTATGCAGTCAATCAAGAAGGTGCAGCAACAAGTTGATGATGCCTATGCATCATTGCAGGATCTTAATCAGCCCATTGCTCTTACCAATAAGTTTGCTTCTAAATTGAATTCATTCTTTAAAAAACGTTGACTTCACTTTTTGTTTATGTATACTAATATGTAATATCATTTATAAACTCGTAGACGAAGAGAGTAGTCAATAGCGATGTCTAAGCGAATCAGTGAGGGTGTGAGACTGATACAGAACTTTTGATGAAGCGTACTTTTGAGAGGTTCATCTGAATGAAGTAGGATGAAAGGTGTTCCGCCTTAAGGAATGAGTGGATATTGTAAAATATCAAGAAGAGTGGTACCGCGTTAATGACGTCTCTTGCATATGCAGGAGACGTTTTTTGTTTATAAATGTGAAAGGGGATATTCAATGATAAAAATGGGGATGAACCGGCGTTAAGAGTCGAATGAATAGATTTTATAAATAAGGAAAGAAGGTAAAGATTATGAAAAAGGTATTAAGTTTAGCATTAAGCATGCTAGTAGCATTCGCACTTGTAGGATGCTCATCACAGAGTAATGGAAAGAAAGAATTATTGATTGGAGTTTCTCCAGATTATCCTCCATATGAATCTTTAAATACAAAGAATGAAATGGAAGGCTTTGATATTGATATGACAAAAGAGCTTATCAAGATTATGAACAAGAATGGTGGAAATTATACTTATAAATGGAAACAGATGAGTTTCGATACATTAAGAGGTGCTGTTCAGTCTAATCAGATTGATTTAGCTATCTCAGGTTTTACTAAACATAAAGAATGGGATGTTCTTTGGTCAAATAAGTACAATAACTCTAAACAGGTTGCTTTAGTTAAAGCAGGTTCTTCTATCAAGAAAAATAGTGATTTAAATGGCAAGAAGATCGGTGCTCAGCTTGCTGCTACTGGTGAAACAGTTGCTAATGATATTAAGAAGAAAGCTCCTTCTACTACAGTTAAGACATCTAAGGATGCTAAAGTGCTTGTAGAAATGATTAAATCAAATGGATTGGATGCTGTTATTCTTGATGAAGCAGTGGCTAAGAACTATGTGAAGAACAATAAAACATTAGAAATGGTTAATGATGAAGCGTTATTAGTTGAAGAAAACTTAATTATCGCAAACAAGAACTCAAAAGATTTAATCAAAGAAGTCAACAAAGCTGTAGATGAATTTGTTAAATCTAAGAAATATACTGAATTAAAAAGTAAATGGGGTTGCTAAAACATGAATGCATTCATTGAATTCTTAACATTAGATAACTTGACCTATATGCTATTTGGGCTTGTATGGTCAGTTATATATGGTGTCATCGTTGTTCTCGTTGGTACTATCTTAGGTATCATTGGGGCAGCACTTAAAATTTCTAAACATAAAGTGCTACAGAGCATTGGGGGATTATATACTACAGTATTCATTGGAACACCAATGATGCTACAGATTCTCTTCTTTGCAGTAGCTTTACCACAGGCCTTGTCTTTTACAGGGATCCGTTTTGAACCAACAACACTTGGTGTTGTGGCAATGTGTCTTAACGCTGGTGCCTACCAGACAGAATTGATTCGTTCTGGGATCTTAGGTGTCGATAAGGGACAGTGGGAAGCGACAGAAACTTTAGGATTATCTTATTTTCAGGCAATGAGATATGTTATTCTTCCACAAGCCTTTAAGAGAATTATTCCTCCTTTGATTAGTGAATTTATGACATTAATCAAGGATTCTTCTCTACTTTATAACATTGGTGCCATTGAATTGACAGCTTCAGCTAGTGTCCTTGGCTCAAGATCAGCAGGTATCATGATTCCATATCTTGATGCTGGTGTTATGTATATTGTCATTTATCTTATCTTATCAAGAGTAGAAAAGATGGCAGAAAGGAGATTAGCAGTAAGTGACTAATTCAATGATAAAGGTCGATCATATTACCAAAACATTCAATGGCTTTACAGCCGTAAATGATGCGTCCTTAGAAATAGAAAAAGGTGAAATTGTCTGTCTGATTGGTCCTTCGGGATCGGGCAAGAGTACCCTTATCAGATGTATTAATGGACTAGAACATCCTGAAACAGGAAAGGTCTATATTGATGGAGAAGAGCTTGATCCTAAATCAGGCAACTTCGCACAGATTAGAAGAAAGATGGGATTTGTATTCCAGCATTTCAATTTGTTTCCTAATATGACAGTATTAGAAAACTTGACATTAGCACCAGTGAAGGTGTTAGGCAAGAGCCAGCAGGAAGCTGAAGATGTGGCTATGAAATATCTTCAGGTCGTTGGTCTTGTAGAAAAGAAGGATGAATATCCTAATAAATTATCGGGTGGACAAAAACAGCGTGTCGCTATTGCGAGAGCACTTTGTCTTGAACCTGAAATGATGTTATTTGATGAACCGACATCTGCACTTGATCCAGAAATGGTATTGGATGTATTGAATGTCATGAAAGAATTAGCAAACGAAGGCATGACGATGATCGTCGTTACTCATGAAATGGGATTTGCGAAAACTGTTGCCAACAGGGTAGTATTCTTAGAAGATGGTAAAATCATCGAAGATACTGATGCAAAAACATTCTATGAAAATCCAGAAAGCGATCGTGCCAAGGATTTCTTATCTAAGGTCATGTATTAATGGAACTCAAAGAATTCAGTGTTGAAACATGGATGACAGACCATGAGCAAGACTGCAAATTTAACTTAGCGGATACCTGTGTATCCGCTTTGACCATAAATGAGCTTGCCCAGCTTATAGATGTAGATCTACTTTCAAAGATTGGACAAGTATGCCTCGATTATGGACCTATTACAGGTTCTTCTCATCTTAAACAAGCTATTCTTTCATTATATAAAAATGGCGATGAAGACAATATCGCCATTACCCATGGTGCCATCAATGCCAATCAGCATGTGATGGATACCATTCTTTCTCCCGGTGATCATGTGATCGCCATGACTCCATCCTATGAGCAGTTCTACACTTATCCTGCTTCATTGGGATGCAGCTATACGCTTATTTCCTTGAAAGAAGAAAACCAGTGGAAACCAACCATCGATGATTTCAAGGATGCAATAAAAAAAGAAACAAAGATGATCATTCTCAATAGTCCCAATAATCCTACCGGTACAGTCATAGACGAAGCGCTGATGTCATCACTGATTGATTTAGCAAGAGAGCATGATTGTTATATTATGGTAGATGAAATCTACAAGGGATTATCAGAGAAGACACCAACAAGTGTCTGTGATCTTTATGAAAAAGGGATAGTCACTAACGGACTTTCCAAAATATTTGGTTTTGCAGGTCTTAGACTTGGCTGGGTGAAAGCCAATAAGGAACTGATCAAGAAGATCAATTTTAGAAGAGACTATACAATTATTTCTTCAGGTGCCTTCAGTGATATGATGGCCACTGAGATTCTTGAACATACTTCACCAATATTAAAGAGAAGTCGAGACATTGTTAAAATCAATAAGCAGATTCTTTCTTCTTGGCTAGAAAAAGAAGACCTTGTCACATGTGTTATTCCAGAAGATGGAACAGTATGCTTCCTGCATTATCATCTACCAGTTGATTCAAAGACACTCTGTAAAGATCTTCAGGAAAAGACCGGGGTATTCTTTGTACCGGGAAGCTGTTTTGATAAAGAGTATCATCTACGTTTTGGCTTTACGCAAGATCCTCATATTATTGAAGAAGGTCTTGCTTTATTAAGCAGTTATCTCCATGCATTCCAATAGGAATGCATTTTTTTCTTTTTTTAAATAATATATCTTTTCATAGTAAAAATTATCATATATAATGATATATTGTTAAAGGATGTGAAACGGATGAGAATCAATACAAAGAAGGCTTGGCCTTATGAAATTAATTTCATTGTACATACGAAAGCCTTCGAGTTTGAAAATGAAGGGATTCAAAGAGTCAACGCTGATGATATCAAATCATTCCTTTTAGAGGTTAAGTGGAAAAACAGAACATTTATTGAGTACTGTGACGCTGTTGACGACATTATGTCTCTACAGTTCTCTGACGTATTCGATTTCTTAAGAGCGAAAGTTATTGTGGATGCTCGCAATAAGGATTTAAGTGATTTTAATGATCTAATTTTCAAATAACTGCTTGGGCAGTTATTTTTTATTGAGGTGAGCTATGAGATATACGATTGAAGCATTAACAAAAACTGAAGATATCATGAGAGATTATAAGGTCAATTCATTATTGGCTAAGGTGCTTGAAAGCAAGAATATGGATTTAGAGGATTATCGTGCTTTAATTAATCCGAAGCTGACTTATCATGACTTCTCTCTTTTCTCTGAAGGAGAAATGGCAGTGGAACGTATTAGAGAAGCGATTGATCAGCATGAGAAGATCTGTATCTACGGTGATTATGATTGTGATGGCATATTGGCAACCGCAATTATGGTACAGGCTTTTCATGAGTTGAATGTCAAGGTAGGATACCATATTCCTAATCGTTTTGAAGATGGCTATGGCTTAAATGTCAGACGTGTAGAACAGATGGCAGATAAGGGATATAGTCTTATCATTACGGTAGATAATGGCATTAAATCTTTTGATGCAGTAGAAGCAGCTAATAATAGAGGAGTGGATGTCATCATAACGGACCATCATACTTTTGATGAGGATGACTATCCTGATGCTATGAGTATTGTGCATACAAAACTCTCACAGGATTATCCATTCAAGGAAATCTGTGGTGGCTTTGTAGCCTATAAGCTTGCAGCTACATTGCTTGGTCATCATGATCCTTATTTATATTCGTTGGCTGCATTGACAACAGTTTCTGATATGATGCCTTTACTAGATGAAAATCGCTCACTTGTAAAAAGAGGACTTTCTTTTATGGAAGCCCATCATTATCCTCAGCTGGATCTGCTTTTAGGTAATCAGAAGTATTCAGCAACATCATTAGGATTTAGTGTAGCGCCCAAGATCAATGCTTTTGGACGATTGCCAGAGATGGTGAATCCTAATAATCTTGTTAAGTATTTTCAAAAACAGGTTGACCCGATGTTCTTAGAGGCAGTGGCCAAGAATGCAGGGACAATCAATTCAAAAAGACAATCACTTACTAATAAGTACTATGAAGAAGCTTTACAGGTTCCTCATGATGATTTCCTTTATTATAGTTCAAGCAACATCCACGAAGGTGTCGTTGGTCTTGTCGCAGGAAAATATGCAAGAGACTACAATCGTCCTTCATTTGTCATGAATTATGATGAAAAGACAGGTATCCATAAAGGAAGCGCACGAGGTGTGGAAGGCTTTAATCTCTATGAGTTCTTTACAGCTCATAGCGATTTATTGAAACAATATGGCGGTCATGCGATGGCTGGCGGCTTTAGTGTTGATGAAGATCATTTTGACTTATTGAAACAAGCGATAGAAGAAGAAATCGTCGGACGCAGTTTTGAAGCAAGTCAGGAAGTAATCCCTTTAACAAATGAAGATTTAACAATCGACAACGTTGAATCACTGGATGCTTTAGAGCCTTTTGGTCAGGGCAATGAAGCACCGAAGTTTATTTTGAAAGATGTTTTATTTGATGATATTAGACAATTATCTTCAGGTAAACATTTACGATTAGATAAACATCTTTCAGGATGTGATCTTGCTTGCCTTTACTTTTCACAAGGTGAGCGCTATGAAGAACTTAAGCGAAAAGGACCTATTACATGTGTAGGGAGCTTAAGTATCAATGAGTATAGAGGTAAAAAAAGTATCAATTTTATCATTGATGACATTCTCATGTAAGCATGATAATACTTCTCATGATAGATAAAGTTTGATATAATGTGCAGTGTACAGGAGGAACGTTTTATGGATTTAGAAAAATATATAGCTGCTATCCCTGGATTCCCAAAGGAAGGTATTATTTTTAGGGATATTACACCAATGTTACAGGATTCTGAAGCATTCAAGGAAACAATCAATGTGATTGTCAATTATGCAAAGGATAAGAATGTAGATGTTGTTGTTGGACCAGAAGCAAGAGGATTCTTCTTCGGTTGTCCTGCAGCTATAGCTTTAGGAGCAGGTTTTGTACCTGTGAGAAAACCAGGAAAATTACCTAGAGAAACAATCAGCAAAAAATATGACTTGGAATATGGATCAAATGAAATCCATATGCACAAGGATTCAATTAAAAAAGGACAGAGAGTTTTAATCGTTGATGACTTACTTGCAACAGGTGGAACGATCGAAGCAACAATTGAACTTATCGAACAGATGGGTGGTATCGTTGCTGGTATTGCATTTGTTGTAGAATTAAAAGACTTAAATGCAGCAGAACATTTAAGAGCAAAAGGTTACGATGTGTTCTCTATTGTAACTTACTAATAAAAAGAGACGATTGTCTCTTTTTTCATAAGAAGAAGGAGGTTGGCTAGTTATGGAAATAAAAGGTGCAAAAGATCAGGTGACATTTGAGGATGTTAAAGCGCTCGCTTCTACATATATCACAAATCCTGAGTCGTTGGCTCTCATTCAGAAGGCCTATGACTACATTATGGTCATGCATGATGGACAAAAAAGACGTTCTGGGGAACCATATACTATCCATCTCATCTGGGTTGCATACATCTTATGTACACTACAGACTGGACCAGTCACAATAGCTGCTGGGCTATTGCATGATGTCATGGAAGATTGTGACGTTCCTCGTGAAGAAATGATTGAACGTTTTGGAGAAGAAATTACAACGCTTGTAGAAGGGGTTACCAAGATCAACAAGATGCCATACATGGATGAATCCGAAATCTATGCGGAAAATCATCGTAAGATCTATATCGCTATGGCCAAGGATATCCGTGTCATCCTTATTAAATTGGCGGACCGTCTCCATAATATGCGTACATTAGAGTTTATGCCGCCAGAAAAGCAGCAGCGTATTTCAAGAGAAACAATGGAAGTCTATGCGCCAATTGCGCATCGACTAGGGATCAATGACATTCGTGTCGAACTAGAAGATTTATGTCTCTACTATCTTGATCCAACAGCTTATCATGAAATAGTTGAACTGCTTGAACAAAAGAAAAGTGAAAGAAAAGAACATGTCGATATGATGATGAAAGAAGTCAAGGCTTTACTTGATGAACATCATGTCTCATATCGTATGAAAGGTAGAGCGAAGCATATTTATTCCATCTACAAGAAGATGGTCATCAAACATAAAAGATTTGATGAATTATATGACCTCAATGCTTTACGTATTATCCTAGATGACCATGTCAATTGTTATGAAGTACTAGGATTGATCCATGAAAGATATCGTCCACTTCCAGGAAGATTCAAGGATTATATTGCCATGCCAAAGCCAAATATGTATCAGTCGCTTCATACGGCTGTCATTGGAGCAGGCGGACAGATTTTTGAAATCCAGATTCGTACGGAATCAATGGATCAGCTTGCTGAACGTGGGGTTGCTAGCCATTGGCGCTACAAGGAAGGCAAGAACTATTCGGCAAGCAGAGAACAGAAGGAAATTGGTGAAAAGCTGCAGTGGCTTAGTGATTTTATTGCCTTGAGTGATGAAATCAAGGATGAAAAGGCACAGGAGTATTATGATACTTTAAAGAGAGATATCTTTGAAGCCAATGTCTACGTGTTAACACCACAAGGAAAGATTATTGAACTTCCTAATGGTTCTACACCAATAGATTTTGCTTATCGTATTCATACTGAAGTAGGCCATCATGCGGTTGGTGCACTTGTCAATAATGTCATGGTACCAATTGATACTAAGCTAAAGACAGGAAACATCTGTGAAATCAAGACCAATAAGAACTCTGGTCCAAGTGAAGACTGGCTGAAGTTTGTCAGAACAGCGAGTGCACGTAATAAGATCAGATCTTATATCATGAAAAGAGATGCTGAAACGAAGAAGGAAATCATCGAAGAAGGTAGACGTCTTCTTAAAGAAGAAATCAAGCTTCGTGATTTAGATGAAAAGATCTTCATGGCACCAGATACCTATAAGAATTATTTAGGGTCATTTGGCGCAAGAAATTTTGAAGATCTGCTTATCATCTTAGGAAAGCGTCAGGCGGCGCCAGCAACGCTTCTTGAAAAAGTACAGCCGACAAAGAAAAGCTTCTTTGACAACTTATCTAAGATGCTTAAGAAGAATCAGAATACGGCTATCATGAACAAGAAGAATGAGAAGTCCATTGGTATCAATATAAGCAATATTACGGGATTAAAGATGCAGATCAGTAAATGCTGCTCACCAATTCCAGGTGATTCCATTGTGGGATTTGTCTCAAAAGGACAGGGAATCAAGGTTCATCGCAGTGATTGTCCAAACGTTCAGAATGTCGATAAAGGACGTCTTATTGATGTCTACTGGGATTATACAAACCTTGAAAATAAGAAATATAATGTCGATCTAGAAATCGTAGGCTTAGATCGTCCTAATCTTCTTAGTGATGTTGTTACCTGTTTAGGCCAGGTCAATGTTAATATCATGAATATCAATGCTGGCATCAAAGATCTAGATGCTAATATCAGATTGACTCTCGCTGTAGAAAATGCTGAAATCTTACAGATTACAATCGATAATCTTAAAAAGATTCAAGGTGTTGCGACAATCAAGCGAGTTATACATTAGGAGGATCTATGAAGAAAATAATTATTACTCTTATATCAATAATAGCTGTCGTTGCCCTGATTGTGGCAGGTGGTCTTTATGCTAAAGATAAGTTTTTCAGTAAACCTTATGATGAATGTTTTGAGCTTATTCATAAGATTGAAAAACAATATGATAGTCAGGGAAACATCTATGCCAATCTTGATAAGGCTGTAAAGAAGTATGCACCTGAGGCTAAGGTCGCAGTGGAAGAAGAACGCTTTGTAAAATATGAAAACGTATGTAAAAATGGTGGGTCAGTTTTCTTCTACTTTAATGGAGATCAAGTAGTAGGCACTTGCGCAAAGCATCAAAGTAAACATTTTAAATACAGTTCTAGAGCTTATAAAGTTTATCATGATGCTCTTCATGTGGCTTCTACATTAAAAGATGGTGTCGTATTAAATAATGAATCACTTCAGGAAGCGACATTCTATTATGAAAATGGGTTATCACATATGTCTTATCCAAAGATGAAAATCAATGGACAAGAGTATTCCATTGTTCCTTATTATGATGAAGGAACACATCTGATCAGTGTTCTTGGCGTAAAGAACTTTAAGCCATTTGAAAATGATGGACAGACTTTAAAATATGTGACAGATGGTGACGCCTACTATGATTATGATCATCAGGAATGGTATATCACTTCTAGCAATATTTCTATTAATCTTGAAGGAAAGACAAGAGCTTCTATCCTTCAGGAATTGTCACAGTATTCAAAGGTTAAGGTGAAGGCTGAAGACAATATTGATCTATCTGTCAAAGACTAGCTATTTGAAAATTCGTTTGTCTTTTAATTGCAATTTACAATATCTTGCATTATAATTTTGACAGATTCTATGAAGAAGATTAAATAGTGGAATTTTTACAGAGACGTCGTGGCAGGTGGAAACGATGAAAAAGAAGCTATGGGACACTTTGGAGAATGCGAATGCACGTGATCTCGCGTTAAGAGAAAAAGCGCATGGAAACATGAACTAAGGTGGTACCGCGTTACTAACATGACGTCCTTAGAATAAGGACGTCTTTTTATTTTGAAAGGAGACTTGTATGAAATATAGTGCACCAAGAGGAACAGTGGATATTCTTCCTGACGCATCAGGAAAATGGGAAAAGCTTGAAAGAATCTTAAGAACGATTGCTTCAAACTACCATGTAAAAGAAATGAGAACACCAATCTTTGAACATACTGAACTGTTCAATAGAGCGGTTGGTGATACAACTGATGTTGTGACAAAAGAAATGTATACATTTGAAGATAAAAAAGGACGTTCTATTACATTAAGACCAGAAGGAACAGCTGGCATTGCAAGAGCTTATGTAGAAAACAAGATGTACGCTTTACCAGAAAAGCTTACAAAAGTATTCTATATGGGACCAATGTTCAGATATGAACGCCCACAGAGCGGTAGACAGAGACAGTTCCATCAGTTTGGAGTAGAAATGCTTGGCGTAGAATCTCCATATGTTGATGTGGAATGTATGATGATGACTATTACAGTCGTTAAAGCATTAGGTCTAGAAAATGTAACACTTCATATCAACTCACTTGGAGATGAAGAATCAAGAGATGCTTACAGAAAAGCACTTCAGGATCATTTTAGACCAGTATTATCTGACTTATGTGAAGACTGCAACGCTCGTTTTGAAAAGAACCCATTACGTATCTTAGACTGCAAGGTCGATGCTAAGCACGAAGCTATGAAGACTGCACCTAAGACAATTGATTATCTTTCAGAAAGTGCTAAAGCACATTTCGATAAGGTCTGTGCTTTACTTGACGATCTAGAAGTTGACTATGTCATCGATACAAACCTTGTAAGAGGATTGGATTATTATTCTCATACAGTCTTTGAAATCATTTCAGATGATCCAAAGCTAGGTGCTGGCGCAACTGTTGGTGGCGGAGGGCGTTACAACGGATTAGTTGAAGAAATCGGCGGTCCAGCTACACCAGGTGTTGGTTTTGCATTTGGTCTTGAAAGATTGATGATTGCCTTAAATGACAATGAAGACGATGACGAGGGTATTGATGCATATATCATGCCACTTGGAGAAGAAGCAAGAGATTTAGGTATGCAGATCAGTGCAGTGCTTAGAGCTAATGGATTTAGTGTTGACATGGATTATGCGGGAAGAGGATTTAAAGGACAGTTCAAGTCTGCTGACCGTTTTAAAGCTACTTACTCACTTCTTTTAGGAGAAGATGAAGTAAAAGGTGAATATGTCAATATCAGAGACAATAAGACAAAGGAACAGGAACAGGTTCCTTTTGAAGATATCGTATCGTATTTAGAGAAAGGTTTAGGTTTATAGAATGAAAAGAACACACAATAATGGTGAACTTCGTTTATCTGATGCAGGTAAAGAAGTCACATTGATCGGTTGGGTTGCCAAGAAGAGAAACATGGGGGCTATCGCCTTTGTGGATCTACGTGACCGTTATGGCATCACTCAGGTTATCTTTGATGAATCATTTGCGGATGCTATTAAGGACGTAAAGAATGAATACATTCTTTCTGTTACTGGTAAAGTTGTAGAACGTAGTTCTAAGAATCCGCATATGCCAACTGGTGAAATTGAAATTGAAGCAAAGAGCTTCAATGTGATCAATAAGGCTAAACAGCCACCAATCATTGTTGCAGATGAAACTGATGCTTCTGAAGAAACAAGAATGAAATATAGATATCTTGATTTAAGAAGACCAGTTCTTCAAAATAAAATCATGACTCGTGCTAAGATTGTAAAATCAATTCATCAGTTCTTGGATGGAGAAGATTTTATTGAAATCGAAACACCATATTTAAATAGATCAACACCAGAAGGGGCAAGAGATTTCTTGGTACCATCTCGTGTTCATAATGGAGAATTCTATGCATTGCCACAGTCTCCACAGTTATTTAAGCAGTTATTGATGGTATCTGGATTTGAAAGATACTATCAGATTGCAAGATGCTTTAGAGATGAAGACTTAAGAGCAGACAGACAGCCTGAATTTACTCAGGTCGATGTAGAAATGAGTTTCATGGATACTGACCAGATCTTAGATATGGGTGAACGTCTTGTTGCTAAAGTCATGAAAGATGTCAAAGGTATTGATATTGAACTTCCATTAAGAAGAATGACATGGCATGATGCAATGGAAACATACGGTATTGATAAACCTGATACACGTTTTGATTTAAAATTAGTAAACTTGAATGAAACAGTTGCGGATAGTGAATTTGTAGTCTTCAAGTCAGCCTTAGAAGCTAATGGTCATGTTAAAGGGATCAATGTGAAAGGACAGGCTGGAAATTATTCTAGAAAGAAGATTGATGCCTTAACTGAAATTGCTAAAAAGTATAAAGCAAAAGGTCTTGCTTGGATGAAAGTTACAGCTGAAGGTGTAACTGGTCCAATCGCTAAGTTCTTTAATGAAGAACAGGCAACACGCATCTTATCAGCGATGGATGCTCATGATGGCGATTTACTATTATTCGTAGCTGATTCTCATTACATGGTTGTATGTGATGCGTTAGCTGCCATCAGAAATCATTTAGGTAAAGAGTTGAAACTTTATGACCCATCAACATTTGATTTCTTATGGGTAACACATTTCCCAATGTTCGAATATAGAGAAGAAGAAGGACGTTATTATGCTATGCATCATCCATTTACTCGTCCTATTGAAGAACATCTAGACAAGATTGACACAGATCCTGCCAACTGTTTAGCAGATGCTTATGATATCGTATTAAACGGTTTCGAATTAGGTGGCGGTTCACAGAGAATCTATGATGAAGAACTTCAGGATCGTGCCTTCAATGCTTTAGGATTCACTGAAGAAAGAATCAGAAGCCAGTTCGGCTGGTTCGTGGATGCCTTCCAGTACGGAGCACCACCTCATGGCGGATTTGCCTTAGGATTAGACCGTTTAGCAATGTTGCTTACAGGAAGCGAATCATTAAGAGATGTTATCGCATTCCCTAAAAATACAAGTGCAACTGACCCAGTAACTGATGCACCAGGTGTTGTTTCAGAAGAACAGTTAAATGAATTAGGAATCGAAGTGACAAAGAATGAATCAGAAGAGAATTAATAGAGTTCTTGAACAGATGAAAGAAGAAGGCTGTGATCATTTATTGATCACAGATCCTGCTTCTATTGATTATTTAATTGACTATTACAATGATCCACATGAAAGAGTCTACGTAATGGCCTTATCTCAAGATGGTAATCATCGACTATTCTTCAATAAACTATTCTATGTAGAAAAAGATCTTGGAATCGATATCACATGGTTTAGTGATACTGATGATGCGATGGCTATGATTAGAGACTATCTTAAAGATGCTAAAAAAGTTGGTGTAGATAAAGATATGCCAGCAAGATGGCTATTGCCATTAATGAAACTTGACACACAGTTTGTGCTAGGTTCTTCATGTGTGGATTATGTAAGAGGCATCAAAGATGAAGAAGAACAGGAAATCATGATTAAAGCCAGCCAGATCAACGATCAGGCGATGGCGAGAGTTAAAGAGCTATTAAAAGAAAATCATACAGAAAAAGAAATGGATGGTCTTCTTTTAAATATCTATCATGAATTAGGTGCAAGCGACCATTCATTTGAACCAATCTTTGGATATGGGAAAAATGGTGCTGATCCACATCATGTCGGTGATGATTCTCGTCTTAAAGAAGGCGATTCTATCATCGTAGATATGGGATGTATCTACAATGGATACTGTTCTGATATGACCAGAACATTCTTCTATAAGAGTGTTTCAGAGAAACAGAAAGATGTCTATAATCTTGTCCTTAAGGCACAGCTTGCTGCGGAAGCTGCTATTAAGCCTGGTCTAAAGTTATCTGATATTGATAAGGTGGCAAGAGATATTATTTCTGAAGCTGGATATGGGGAAGAATTCAATCATCGTTTAGGTCATTTTATTGGACGATTGACTCATGAAGCAGGGGATGTATCTAGTGCTAATGATGCAATCATTAAGCCAGGTATGATCTTCTCTATTGAACCAGGGGTTTATCTTCCAGGTGAATTTGGGGTAAGAATTGAAGATCTTGTCCTTGTAACAGAGGATGGATGTAAAGTCTTGAATCATTATCCTAAAGAATTAATGATATTAGAATAAAGCAAGTCTAACTTGCTTTTTTCATTAAGGAGGAGCTATGTTATACGCTGGAATTATTTTATTGTTAGTGTTTGTAGTGCCTATTTTTGTTAAGAAAGTCTTTCATTTAGGAAGTGTCTTAGGTATAGTTATTGCTTTATCATTGATATTTAGCTCTTATACAAGAATGATTCTTTATGCCTTGTTTAATAGTCCTGTGCAAGCTTTCATTAAGATTATGTTGGTGCTTCTTATTGCTTTGTTTATTATTGAAACTTACATGATGATTATTTATGCCTTAAAGAAGCCAGGCAATGATGGATTACTTATTGTACTAGGATGCAAGAAGGGCAGTGATACATTAAATAATCGTATCAAGAAAGCTTATGCATACTTAGCTGATCATCCGCAGTCTTTAGCGATTGTCAGCGGTGGTGTGGATTCACATGATAATGTCAGTGAAGCTGAGTATATGAAAGAGCAGCTCGTCAAGATGGGAATTGATGAAGATCGTATTTATGAAGAAACACGTTCAGAAGATACGAAAGAGAATATTCGCTATTCTTTAGAGTTAATTGATAAGCATCAATTAGCAGGACCATTTATTCTTGTGACAAGTGGTTTTCATATTTATAGAGCAAGACTTATAGCGCTTAGAGAAGGTATGGTTGTCAGCAGTCTTGCTTCAAGAACACCATTGTTGCTTTTGCCAGGCTATTATTTAAGAGAACTTCTCGCATTAAGTGCGCATATGATTTTTAAATAAAAATAATTTTATGAAAGATGCTTTCATTTTTTATGTTTTCCTAAACTAAAATGTGTTAGAATGTCAAAGAGGTGAAGAAAATGTACTATTTTGTCGGAATTAAAGGTTCAGGTATGGCATCATTAGCAGAAATTCTTCATGATTTAGGTCATGAAGTAGCTGGTAGTGATATTGACAAATATATTTTTATTGAAGAAGAATTAAAGAGAAGAGGCATTCCTATTTATTCTTGGAATAAGGATAATATTAAAGATGGTATGCATGTCATTACTGGTAATGACTTTGATCGTTCTAATCCAGAAGTGGCTGCTGCTCAGGATAATCCTAATGTTATCTGTCAGAACTATTGTGAATTCCTTGGGGATTTCTTTAATAACTTTATTTCAATTGGTATTGGCGGTACACATGGTAAAACAACGACTACAGGTATGTGCTATCACTTATTCAAGGATTATGATAAGACTAATGTATTGATCGGTGATGGTACTGGATATGCAGTTAAAGATGCAAAGTATTTTGTATCTGAAGTTGATGAATTCAGAAATCATTTTAAGCATTACTATAATGACTATGCTTTAATTAACAATGTTGAATATGATCATGTTGATTATTTCAAGACATTTGAAGATTATAAGAAAGTATTTGAAGAATATGGAAACAGAGCTAAAAAGATGGCTGTCATCTGGGGTGATGATCCATATCTTCCACATATGAACTGGACTAAACCAGTTTGTAAGTTTGGTCTAAATGATAATAATGATATCCAGGCTAAGAATGTTATTAACAATGATAAGGGATTATCATTTGATGTTTATGCTCATGGAGAATTATTTGGACATTTTGCATTGCCATTCTACGGCATGCATACATTGTATGATACTTTAGCAGTTATTACTTTAGGTTATCTTGAAGGAATGGATGCTGAGTATATGCAAAAACAGCTTTCTACATTTGAAGGTGTTAAGAGAAGATATACTGTTAAAGAGAAGGGTGATTGTATCTTCGTAGATGATTATGCACACCATCCAACAGCTGTACAGTATGTACTTGAAGAAACAAGAACAAGATATCCTGGTAAACAGATTATTGCTGTATTCCAGCCAGATCGTTTCTCTAGAGCATTACGTTTTGCTAAACGATTTGCAGCTGCAATGGATTTAGCGGATCATCCATTCTTCTTGGATTTCCCAGATAATGCACATCCTGAACCAGGAATTGATATTGATGTCACTGAGATTACACAGTATATTCCTAGAGCGAAGATTGTGAAAACTGACAAGGAACATGCCAAGATGTTAGCTGCTTATGATAATGCAGTTTATGTGTTTATGAGTAGTAAGGATATCTATAAACTTGAAGAACTAGTTATTGAAGCCAAAGGATAGGGTTGAAAGCGCTTTAATTCTATGCGATAATATTTATATTAGAGAGGAGAATTACATGAGTGCATTTGATATATGCTTAGCATTTCTCATTTTATCTGGATCGTTTGCTTTAATCTGTCTTGGTATTCTTTTATTGAAGTCATCTCAGGTTCTAAAAGATGTGAGTGCCTTAACGAAAGAAGTAGAAGTAACAATTGATAAGGTCAATAAGACTGTTGATGATGTCAATTACAAGATGGATCAGATGAATGCCCCTGTTGAATTTGTAAATAGGGTATTTACAAAAAGAAGCCAGAATCCAGGTATTTTGGGAACAATTCTCGGTTTGAAGTCTTTTTTTAAGAAAAAATAAGATCACATAGGAAAGAGGTATGAACATGAAATTAGGAAAGTTTTTAACAGCAGCTTCATTAGGAGCTATCGTTGGTTTATTGTTGGCACCAAAGAAAGGTAAGGATTTAAGAGAAGATTTAAAAGTTAAATCTAAAGAGACTTACGATAAAGTAAAAGGTATGACAAAAGAAGACCTTGAAGCTATTATTGGTGAAACAATTGATAATGTTAAAAAATCTGTAGATGAATTTGATTCTGATGAATTTAAAGCAACAACAAAAGAAAAAATGGAAGATTTACAAAGCAAGTTACAGGATTTAGCTAGTAAAGTGAAAGATTCTGAACAATATGAAAAGGTTGTTGCAGGTGTAGAGGAAGTCACTAAGAAATTAAATGATCGCTTAGATGATGTGAAGAAGAAAGTTCAAGACGGTGTTCTGCCTGATCCTGACATCATTGAAGATGAAATCGATGATGTAGAAGAAGAATTAGATGAAATCATTGATAAAATTAACTAAATAGAATGGCAGTGTGGAAGTATGAAGAAAACAACAATTTATGATGTTGCGGAAGAAGCTGGGGTTTCATTAGCAACCGTATCACGTGTGATCAACGGTTCTAATGTCGTAAAGCCAGCTACAAGAGAGAAGGTATTGGAAGTCATCAGAAGATTGGACTTTAAGCCTAATCAGATTGCTAGAGGTCTAGCTACAAGTAAAACAACAACTATCGCAATTGTTTTTCCTCAGGCACTTTTCGGTCATGTTAAAGATATGATCGGTGGTATTGGAGATACAGGAAGAACACTTGATTACAATATTACAATCTATACAACAGAAGATATCGGTGATGGAGATCCAGTAGCAGCTGTATTGGAAAAAGTCATCAAATCTCGTGCAGATGGTGTTGTTCTTTTCAATAGTGATCAGATCGATCATGAAATTGAAATCATGAAGAAATATAATTTGCCAACAGTTGTTGTTGGATATAAAGTTGACGAAGATAAGATCGGATCTATCTATGTTGACGCAAGTCATGTTTCTTATGATCTTGCAAAGAAATATCTTGCTGAAGGCAAGGAAGATATTGTTTTTGTAAGACCTCAACAGAATCTTGTGAGATTGGATGATTTTGTAGATGGTATCAAGAAAGCATTTGAAGATGCTGGTAAATCTTTTGATGAAGATAAACAGGTTATTAATACATCTACTCATTATGAAGAAAGTTATCCATTCTTTATCGATTATTTCAAAACACATAAACATGATGTTGTCTTAACTGGATATGATAAAGAAGCTGTTGCAGTTGTTAACGCTGCACAGGATAATGGTATCAGCATTCCTGATGATATGCAGGTTGTTGGCATGATGAATACAAGCTATTCCATCATGAGTAGACCATCCTTAACAACAATTCATGTTCCTGTCTATGAGATGGGAGCTATGGCTATTCGTCTGATGACAAAGATGCTTAACGAAGAAGAAATCGATCAAAAAGCAGTACCAGTTGTTACACAGATGATTACAAGAAATACGACAAAATAAGGGCACAGCTCCGAATAACGGGGTATTCTGATTGATGGGGTATGCCTTTCCCACGGAAGTGGAAAGATAAAATCGAATTTATCGGTTTGGGCTGATATCAGTGATGATATCAGTCCTTTTTTGTTTTCGTTTATCCATTCCCTGCTTGTTGGTTGAGGATCCAGGAAGAACGTCGTCTCTTTCGGGGGCTTGTGGCATCAGGGTAGCCAGTGATTATTTCCTTCTGCGGATTTGGCAGACTGTCATCAATCTCATAGCTTTCCTCATCGCCTTCTATCGGAGTGAATGAACTGATGACACTAGCTCTCATTGCCTGAAGCTTAATGAGAGCCTTTGGGGCAGTCTTCATATTACTCTTCCGAGAAGAATAGATAAAGCTGTTCCTAAAGAGCGTCTGCCTCGTTTGAACTGATATGATTGTCTTTCATGAAAAATTGCACCTTTTTTCTGTCTATGAGTACATGTTAGACCATGATGGAAGGCAATTTTTCCATTGCGGAGCTGCTCAATGAACCTGCAGATCTGTATTCTTTTCTGAATTCCTCAATAAATATGAATTTGTCCGTTGTATTTATTTTTCTGTCGTATTGTCGTAGGACGAGCGATGAATCAAACTATGGTTGAAAAGATTCATCACTTTTTTATTTCTGAAGGATTGGTATGATACTATTTTACCTCATACCTTGCCCACAAATTAAAAAAGAGCGGTCTGAAAAACAATTCCAGAATCCCGCTGAAAGTAACAGAAAGTCGATTTCTCTTAGTTTGGAAGATTATCGGAAAAATTAACACAGTTAGAAAACAGTGTAGTAGATTATACAGATGAAAACCATAAATTAAGATGGCTAAATACATTTGCAGGAAATATTCAATCCAATATATATCACATTTATAGATCCGTAAAGAAAAGAGATCTGTCGCTATTCTTAGCTGAACAGGAATGGAGAACAAATCACCGCTATTCAGGGAAGAACATCATGAAAAAGGTGATGAAATACATCAATATGTCATGGCCAATTACATTTAAGCAAATTGCTAATTCAGTACGTGCTTATGAAAAGCAGTTTCTACTAGCAAAGTGAGAAAGGTGGTCTTTTATTTTTTATAACTTTTCAAAAATATTGAGATATCTTTTCTAGTATTATACTATATTATATATATAAGAAATCTACAAATATATAGTATAGAATTTGTTGAGTATTAGAAATGAATAGTGTCAAGAATTTTGTGTAAATTCTTGATTCCTGTTTTTTGATTTCTGTCTGATTTGTTTACTGCATCTCTGCAGTAAACATAATTCTAGTCTCCAGTGACAGCTGCACATGTGCAGCTGTCACTGAACCAGAAGTCTGTAACCTTATCGATCAAAATGATAACCTTATTACAACAAGAGTAGAAGATGATGTATTAGAAAGTTTGAACAGAAGACTAATAATTAAAATTTGGCATGAAATGACGGGAAAACCAGTTCTTGAGAAAAAAATTAGTAGAACTGATTTATATGTTGCAAAAGAAGTTTTTCTATGTAATACAGCCAAATTAATAAGAACTGTGAGAAGTATTGATCACTATTTAATCGAAGGAGATTCAACTTATTCCGAGAAGATAAGTAATATTTACTCTAAAGTTTTGAGAGGTGAAATTGAATATGAGGAGGATTCAATTTTACAAATTAAAGGAGATGATTTAAATTGAAGCATATTCTAATCATTCCTACTCATTTAGAAGCAAAAGATGCCATTATTGATCATGTTCAAGAGTTAAGGGATATCTCCCATTTAGATGAATGGGCTTATGTTATTCTTGACAGTTCAAGCAAAGAGGATCGTCACATCAATGAAGAAGCGATTCTTGAATGCAAGAAAAAAATGCCTGATTTAAGAATCTATCATATCATTCAGGATGAATTTGATTGTGTCATCAAGACAGTAATACATGATCAGAGAATCTTTGACTTATTGATAGGAAACCAGTTTTCCTATGGAAAGATGATGAATAGAATCAGTATGCTCGCTATTATACTTGATGCTGATTATATTCACAGAAGAGACTCTGATACATTTATTCAAAAGGATGCTTCTCCATTAGAAATAGAAAATATCTTTTTGGGTTCTCAATTTGAAGACAAGGAGATCATGATGGTAGGAAGCAGCTATTGTGGAAATTGGGGCATCGACTACTCAGATATTGAAGATTTCTCTATCCTAAAAAAGCTTTTCCGTCTTTCAAAGCCTTATTATTCTGATGAACAATTAACAAAATATATCAATGATAAATATGTAATGGGTTCAAAAGAAAAATATGAAGGAAAAGATTTCTTCTCGTTTTTGCAGTCTGATTATATTGATGCAGGAAACTTTTCTTATCAAAACATATTCAAATATATTCCAGTAAATCCCGCAGTATGTACTTCTGGTACAGATTATATTTATCATGATTATATTGATATCTTAAAAAAAGGAAGACTTTACCACAATAGAAGAGTCTTACACCAATATAATGACAATCGCTATAATGCTATTGATTATACATCCTATACAAAAGCAAAGCTCTATTCTAGACTTGTGAAGATTTTTAACAGTCAAATGAAAAAAGATCTCATGGATAAAAAGATTGACTTAAATAATATTGATGTAGCGGTTTCTGACGCATACAAGAAAATACTCAAGAAAGATGATATCGATCAATTGCTGATGAATATGATCAATGATTTTTATGATACCTATCTAAGCATCAATGATAAAAAGTATGACGAAATATTAGAGTATATTAAAGATAATAAGCAAGATATCATTGAAAATACTAAATCAAAAATTAATGATTACACAATTCTCATTGATCATTGGAAAGACATTGTAAATTATTTAAGTTCACAATTCCAAAATGAACTAAAAGAATTCGAGGTTCTTCCAAAATGAATCCTTCGGAAAGAAACAAATTGTGCGATTTCATAAGAAAAGAAGTATTAACAATGGTATACAGTGCCTTGGAAGCAATATAATATTGGTAATACAAAAAATAAGGGTGGAGTAAAAATCGGGTATAAAGGTACTTTTTAAACATATGCTAAACTCACTGGAGCTACATATAAAACAAATGTAAAGATAACTGTATATTCAGGAAAATCAAATTTGAAGTGGGCAAGATGGAAAACATATCACACTGCTTATGGTTTACTTGGTTCAAATGGTAGTACGCCATCACTTGGTATTGTGTATAACGGATCGATTAGTAGTAAAATAAAAGGAAATTTTACTTTTGATAAAACGAATAAATATTCATATGTTTATGCTTGTTATCTAAAAACATGGGGAAAATTGGATTTCAAAACAAAATCAGGTGAATATAACATTACAACAAAAACGCATGCTGCATTTGAGTAAAGGGGGAAATAGATGCTTTTTACTATTATATTATTGATTGTTCTTGCTTTAGCTATTTATGGATTAATTACAATTATTAAAAAAATAACTGAAAATAAATAAAATACTAAAATTTTCAAAATATTGGTTTAAGTGAAGGAGGAATAAAGATGAATTTTCTTGTATTGTTTATTATTCTTACTTTAGCTGTTTATGGGTTAATTACAATTATTCAAAAAATAATTAATAAATAAAGTGAAAGACAAATTTTGGCACAGTTCCAAATGACGCTGTATTCTGAATGATGGGGTATGCCTTTTCCACGGAAGTGGAAAGATAAAATCAAAATTATCGGTTTGGACTGATATCGGTGATGATATCAGTCCTTTTCTCGTTTATCCATTCTCTACTTGACTCTTACGAGCTCCAACATGGTTCGTTCTTCACCTTAGTAGCAACTTCTCTCCACGTATGTATAAATGGATGTGCTATCTGAATTCACTCTTTTCTTTGCGGAGCTGCTCAATGATCTCTGCAGGTCTGTATTCTTTTCTGAATTCCTCAATAAATATGAATTTGTCCGTCGTATTGTCGTAGGACGAGTGATGAATCAAACTTTCGTTGGAGAGAGTTATCACTATTTCTTTCTTGAGGATCGGTATGATACATACTTTTCCCGCAGGTTAAAAAAGAACGTGACTGAAAAACAATTTCAGAGTCCCACTGAAAGTAACAGAAAGTATATTTCCCGTAGTTTGGAAGATTATCCAAATTTCTTTGTCTTCTTTTTTTGTTTTATTAGTGATAATATATGTCCTGGAAAAGAGGAAATGTTATGTATGAAGAAATATGTAATTTAATAAAAAGAATCATCTGGTACATAAAATCAGGTGCTGAATGGATTTTGATTGGACTGTTTGTAGGATGTATATGTGGTATTGTTGGTACAGCTTTTGCATTAGGTATCAATTATGCGACATCATATCGTATGAATCACGGGTTTATTCTTTATTTCCTGCCTTTGGCAGGGCCGGTGATTGTCTGGATCTATCATCGTTTAGATGTAGCGGGAAGAGGTACGAATGATATTATTGCGGCCGCAAGAGAAGGAAACTTCCTTCCTGTCTTGCTAATTCCTGCTATTTTCGTGAGTACAATCATTACCCATCTGTTTGGCGGATCGGCTGGACGAGAGGGAGCTGCTTTACAGATTGGTGGAGATATTGGCAATACTATTGGAAAATGTTTTAAGCTGGAGAAAAGAAAGGTGGGCATGATTACACGTGTAGGTATGTCTTCGTTCTTTGCAGCACTGTTTGGTACACCGGTGGCAGCGACAGCTTTTGGGACTATGGTTATCAATGTCGGAGAGATTCCTTATTTAACAATCTTTCCTGCCTTGATTGCTTCTCTTGTCTCTTCTTCAATCTCTTATCATTGTGGTGTAGCACCAGTGAGATTCAATGTGGGAGTTCCTTCACTTGATTCCATCATGATCATTAAGATTGCGATCTTGGCGATGCTTTGTGCAATAGTTTCAGTATTATTTGTTAAGAGCTTATCTTTCTTTAATTATTTAATGAGAAAATATCTAAAGAATGCTTATGTCAGAGCACTGGTAGGTGGATGTATCATTGTCTTGCTTTCTTTATTGTTAAATACAAGAGACTATAATGGGGCAGGAATGGATGTCATCAGCAAGGCGCTTCTTAAAGGAGAAGCTTCCCCTGTTGCATTCATCTGGAAAATCTTATTTACAGCCATCACACTTGAAGCGGGATATAAAGGTGGAGAAGTTGTTCCTACTTTCTTTATCGGCGCAACATTTGGATGTTTTGCCTCTACATTATTACAGATTCCACCACAGTTTGGGGCAGCCATTGGAATGATCGGTGTCTTTGGGGCGGCAACCAATTCCTTCCTATCACCACTTTTCTTATCGGTAGAAGTATTTAGTGGTACAGGCATTATCTTCTTTGCGTTAGCTTGTATCATCTGTTATATCTATTCAGGATATTCGGGATTATATTCTTCACAGATGATTGTTTTTTCAAAGGTGACAAGTGAACAGGTAGATGCGAAGACCAATCTATATCACACGGGAGATTGGTATAAATATCAATAAATCTATTTGACAACAGCTTTTTTGTGCTATAAGATAAATGCAAGCGATGAAAAAGACAAGTAGTCATATTGAATGAACAAGAGAGCTTATGGGTGGTGCAAATAAGCCAGGAGATATGATGAATACACTTTGGAGCAGCTAAGTGCAAAGCTTAGACGGAGAGAGACTTCGTTATCAACTAAGAGAGTGTACAGATGTACAAATAAAGGTGGTACCGCGAGAATTCGTCCTTTAGGAGGAATTCTCTTTTTATTTATATACAGGAGGAACAACATGGGTATTTATGAAGAGTTAGTGTGGAGAGGCTTAATCAAGGATGTTTCTTCTCCAGAACTTAAAGACAAATTAAACAATGGCGGATTAACATTCTATATTGGAACTGATCCAACTGGAGATAGTCTTCATATTGGTCATTTCTCATCATTCTTGATTAGTAAGAGACTTAAGGATGCAGGACATCATCCTATTCTTCTTGTTGGAGGAGGAACTGGATTAATTGGTGATCCTAAGCCAACTGCTGAAAGACCAATGATCACTTATGAACAGGTAGAACATAACTTCAACTGTCTAAAAAAACAGGCTGAAGATATCTTTGGCTTCGAAGTTGTTAACAACTATGACTGGTACAAAGATATGAACTTCATTGATTTCTTAAGAGATTATGGTAAATATTTCAATGTCAGCTACATGTTAAATAAAGATATCATCAAAAGACGTCTAGATGAAGGAATCACATATGCAGAATTCTCATATATGATCTTACAGGCTATGGACTTCTACGTATTACATAAAGAAAGAGGCGTAGATATGCAGGTTGCAGGACAGGATCAGTGGGGTAATATCACTGCTGGTATTGAACTTGCAAGAAAGAAAGATGGTAGTGAATTATTAGGATTCACTATGCCATTATTGACTAAGAGTGATGGTACTAAATTCGGTAAGTCTGAAGGAAAAGCAATCTGGCTTGATCGTGAAAAGACTTCACCATATGAAATGTATCAGTTCTTTATTAACAGTGAAGATGAAAAGGTTATTGATTACCTTAAATTCTTAACATTCTTATCAAAAGAAGAAATTGAAGCATTAGAAGAAAGTCATAAGAAAGAACCACATAAAAGAGAAGCGCATAAAGCACTTGCTAAAGAAGTTATCACTTTCCTTCATGGAGAAGAAGCCTATGAAGAAGCCGTTGCTATTTCACAGATGCTATTTAGCGGACAAATTAAAGATTTAACTTATGATCAGGTAAAAGAATGCTTCAATGGTGTACCAACAGTAGAAGTAGATGAAGACTTAATGATCTTAAATGCCTTAGTAAAAGTGGGAGCTGCTTCATCAAACAGAGAAGCACGTCAGTTTGTAAAAGGTGGATCAGTGATGGTCAATGGAGAAAAAGTCACTGATGAAAAATTTGTAGTAGCGAAAGCTAACGCTTATGGCGAAAAAGCAACAGTTATCCGTAGAGGAAAGAAAAAATATTTCGTTATTAATCACAAGTAAGAAACCTTAGGGTTTCTTTCTTTTGTTTAATGAAAGATTATGATAGAATGACACCGGTGATAAAAAATGGAAAATGGAATTCTACTTATTAATAAAGAAGCAGGCATGACAAGCCACGATGTTGTTAATCGGGTAAGAAAAATCATGCATACAAAAAAAGTCGGTCATGCGGGTACATTGGATCCAGATGCAACAGGTGTACTGGTTCTTTGTATCAATAAAGCTACAAAAGCCTTGCAGTTTTTAACTGCTGATGAGAAGGAATATATTGCGACAATGAGTTTAGGAACTTCAACTACAACTTATGATGCAAGCGGTGATGTCACTAGTGAAAAAGAGTTTACAGGATATCATCATCTAGAAGAAGTACTTTCTTCTTTTATCGGTAAACAAAAGCAGGTCCCACCAATGTATTCTGCTATTAAGGTCAATGGGAAGAAGCTTTATGAATATGCAAGAGAAGGCAAGAAGATTGAAGTTGAACCGCGTGATATAGACATCAAGGAAATTGAACTTCTTAAAGAAGAAGGACATGAAATTACCTTCCGTGTCAAATGTTCAAAAGGAACTTATATTCGTTCTCTTTGTGTCGATCTTGCTAAAGCATTGGGTTATCCTGGACATATGAAAAAGCTGATCCGTACACAATCAGGTGCTTTTAGAATTGATGATTGTATCACGCTGTCAGAGTTAGAACAGGGAGAATACAAGATCATCTCATTAGAAGAGGCATTCTCTTCTTTTGATAAGATAGTCGTAGAAGATGATAGTATTGTCACAACTGGAAAAAAGATTAAGAGCGATATTGATCATCAGGTTGCCGTCTATTCAAAAAGCGGTGCCCTTTTAGCAATCTATGGTCCAGATGGAAAAGGAAATCTTAAAAGCATGAGAGGTCTTTTTTAATGAATGTCATATATCTTGATAAAGAGTATCTTACTGATGAACATTATGCACTGGCATTAGGTTTTTTTGATGGCTTGCATCAAGGTCATCTTGCTTTAGTTGATGAAGTGAAAAAGATTGCGGATGAGAAACACTTAAAAAGTGCAATCATGACTTTTGATCGTCATCCTTTATCATTATTAAAGAATGAAAAATGTCAGTCATTGATTTCCTCTAATGATCGTATTGAACTATTAGCAGATATGGGGATTGATACATTGTTTGTGATTCGCTTTACAATGGATGTAGCGAAGCTTTCACCACAGGCTTTTATTGATCAGTATCTTAAACATGTGGATCATCTTGTCGTAGGATTTGATTTTCATTTTGGACATAAGAACAAGGGAGATGTTTCATCATTATCCCACCAGCATTTTGAAGTCTCAGTTATTGCACCGATCATGTATGATGAGAAGAGAAAAGTATCTTCTACGCTTATTAAAGAACTGCTTACAAGTGGGAATGTCGAAGAAGCGAATCGTCTTTTGACAAGACCGTTTTCAATCAGGGGAGAAGTAGTACATGGCAAGAAGAGAGGAAGAACGATAGGCTATCCTACGGCCAATGTTGATTTTGATAGTTATTATGTAATAAGAAGAGGTGTCTATGGCGTAAGAGTTAAACTCAATGATCGCGTTTATTACGGAATGGGCAATGTGGGAATCAATCCTACTTTCAATGAACTTTCTAATGATCTATTGGAAGTGCATATCTTTGATTTAGATGAAGATCTTTATGGTAAAACAATTAAGGTTGAATTTATAAAATTTATAAGAGATGAAAAGACTTTTTCTAATATTGAAGAACTCAAGCTTCAGCTTAAAAAGGATGAAGAACAAATTAAAAAAACATTGACAATAACGAAATATTCTATATAATTACAAGTGCGGCTATTGCTAGGATTCACGCACCTCCAAGCGCGGTTCTTGGAAATAGCTAAGTAATAATTATTAAGGAGGACATATTCATGTTAACTAAAGAAGAAAGAACTGCAATTATCAAAGAATACGGAAGAAAAGAAGGAGATACTGGTTCAGCAGAAGTACAGATCGCTTTATTGACTGCAGATATCAATAAATTAAACGGTCACTTCAAACAGCATCCAAAGGATAAACACGGTAACCGTGGTTTATTAAAGAAAATCGGACGTAGAAGAGATATGTTAAAATATCTTAAAGGTGAAGACCTTGATAGATATACAACATTAGTTGACAAGTTAGGTTTAAGAAGATAATTATTAAAATAGGAACATTGGAGATCCAATGTTCCTATTTTTCTAATAAATGTAAATTAATTTTGTGGAAATCCATCACCATGGGGTGAGGATAGTAGAGGTGAGAAAATGGCGAAACAAGTATTTAGTACAGAATTTCATGGAAAAACGCTTACTGTTGAAGTAGGTGAATTAGCAAAACAGGCTAATGGAAGCTGTCTTGTCAGATACGATGATACAGTAGTCCTTTCTACAGCTTGTGCAGGTAATACACCTAAAGATGTAGACTTTTTCCCATTAACTGTAACTTATGAAGAAAAAATGTATTCTGTCGGAAAAATTCCTGGCGGATTCTTAAAAAGAGAAGGTAGACCAAGTGAACATGGTACATTAACAGCACGTATGATTGATAGACCAATCAGACCATTGTTCGCTGATGGGTTTAGAAATGAAGTACAGGTTGTCAATACTGTTATGTCAGTAGATCCTAATGCGAGCCCAGAAATGGCAGCTATGCTTGGTGCATCTATTGCATTATCAGTGTCTGATATTCCTTTTAATGGTCCAATCGCTGGTGTTAATGTGGGCTTAATTGATGGTGAATACACAATCAATGCTGGTCCTGAATTAATGGAAAAGAGCGAATTGAACCTTGAAGTTGCTGGTACAAAATTTGCGATTAACATGGTAGAAGCAGATTCTAAGGAAGTTTCTGAAGAAACAATGTTAAATGCGATTTTATTTGGTCATGAAGAAATTAAGAAATTAATTGCTTTTGAAGAAGAAATCGTTGCAGCATGCGGTAAAGAAAAGATGGAAATTCCTCTATTCACATTGGATGAAACAATTGTTCATGATGTAACAGAAATTGCCAATGATCGTATGAAAGCAGCTATCTCTATTCCAGGTAAGCTTGAAAGATATGGCGCAATTGATGCATTAAAAGAAGAAGTTGTTGCTTCTTATGAAGAAAAAGAATATGCGGATATCGCAGAACATGATAGTACAATCAAGCAGGTAAAGATGGTCTTAGATGATCTTGAAAAAGAAGAAGTAAGACGTTTAATTACTGAAGATAAAGTTAGACCAGATGGTCGTAAGCTTGATGAAATCAGACCTTTAAATGCACAGGTTGATTTATTGCCAAGAGTACATGGTTCCGCATTGTTTACTCGTGGTGAAACACAGGTTATGTCAGTTGTGACATTAGGTGCATTAAGTGAAATCCAGAAGATCGATGGTCTTGGAAATGAAACAGAAAAAAGATGGATGCATCATTACAACTTCCCACCTTATTCAGTAGGTGAAACAGGAAGAATGGGGGCACCAGGACGTCGTGAAATCGGTCATGGTTACTTAGGAGAAAGAGCATTACGTCAGGTTATGCCTTCTGAAGAAGAATTCCCATATACAATCAGAGCGGTTGCAGAAGTATTGGAATCTAATGGTTCATCATCTCAGGCTTCAATCTGTGCCTCTACTATGGCATTGATGGCTGCTGGTGTACCAATCAAGAGCCCAGTTGCTGGTATCGCTATGGGACTTGTCACTAAGGGTGACAACTATACAATCTTAACTGATATCCAGGGTATGGAAGATCATTTAGGTGATATGGACTTTAAGGTTGCTGGTACATCAAAAGGTATCTGTGCTTTACAGATGGATATCAAGATCGATGGTATCACTAAAGAAATCTTAGAAGAAGCATTAGCTCAGGCTAAGAAGGCAAGAGCTGAAATCATGGATGTTATCTTGGAAGCTATTCCTGCACCAAGAGATCATTTATCTCCATATGCTCCAAAATATGCAACTATGCGTATTGAAGTTGACCAGATCAAAGATGTTATCGGTAAAGGTGGAGAAACAATCAATGATATCATTGAAAAATGTGATGATGTCAAGATTGATATCGATGATGAAGGTTTAGTAACAATCTATCATTATAGCCAGGAAGCTATCGATAAGGCTGTCAAGATGATTGAAGATATCACTAGAAAAGCTAATGTTGGTGAAATCTATGATGGTAAGGCAGTCAGAGTAGAAGACAAATATGCCTTCATTGAATTATTCCCAGGAACAAACGGTTTCTTACATGTAAAAGATGTTGCATGGGATCGTACTGAAAAAGTATCTGATGTTATCAAGTTAGGTGACATTGTAAAAGTTAAGGTTACAAAGATCACTGACAAGGGTGTCAATGTTTCAAAGAAAGCCTTAATGCCTCGTCCAGTTAAAAAAGAAGAAAAGAAAGAAGAAGCAGCTGATGAGTAAGATTATTCTTGCGAGCAGCTCTCCTAGAAGAAAAGAACTTTTAAAAAGAGAAGGCATCGACTTTATGGTCGATGCCTCTTGCATAGATGAGGTTCTAGATGAGAGTCTGCCACTAAAAAGCAGACTGATGAAATTATCTTATGATAAAGGTGAACCTATTCATAAGAAATATCCTAAAGACATCGTGATCAGTGCGGATACGACAGTCTTTCATAATGATGAGATTATCGGTAAAGCAAGTGATAAAGAGGAAGCGAGAAGAATCTTATTATCATTATCAAATGATAAGCAGATTGTCTTTACTTCAGTTACAATCTTTAAGGAAGATATGATTATTTCCTTTATTGATGAAACAGCGGTGTATTTTAAAGATATTCAAGATGAAATTGATGACTATCTTTCCCATGATGAATGGAAAGGCAAAGCAGGTGCTTATGCGATTCAAGGAGAAGCATCAAAGTTTGTGGATCATATCGAAGGGGACATTGATACTGTCATTGGTCTACCGGTAAAACGTATTATCAAAGAACTCTAAAAATGCAGATGGAACATCTGTATTTTTTTCACTCTTATTTTTAGCACTTCTATATTGACAGTGCTAAAAATAATGTTATACTGTATTTAGCACAAAGAGATATAGAGTGCTAAAAGGAGTGATAGATATGAATGAAAAAATGACAGAAGCAGTAAGAACTGCCATCAGCAATGCTGCTAACATGGCGATGAATCTTTCTCAGCAGGTCATCGATGTACCGCATGTTTTATATAGTGCATTGCAGGATAGTTCGGGTATTTTCTATCGTGTATTGACGAAGCTTAATAAACCTGTAGATCAGGTTATGGACGAACTTAATAATCGTATTAATATGAAGCCTTCTGTTAATCACGTTAGTGAAAATGATCTGCGTATGAGCTATGATCTTAATAATCTTTTTGGAGAAGCAAATAAGATCATGTCATCTTATGGTGATGAATATTTAAGTATTGAACATATCATTCTGGCACTTTTCCATACAAATTCAACTGATATTAAATCATTGATTCAGAAGTTTGGTTTAAATGAAAAAGAAGTTGAAAAGGTCATCAAGGAAATGAGAGGTGGACAGAAGGTAGATTCACCTAATCCGGAAAATAACTATGAAGTATTAGAGAAATATGGTAGAGATCTTATCAAGGATGTAAGAGAAGGTAAGCTTGATCCAGTTATTGGTCGAGATGAAGAAATCAGACGTGTTATTCAGATTCTTTCTCGTAAAACAAAGAACAACCCAATTCTTATTGGTGAACCTGGGGTTGGTAAGACTGCCATTGTAGAAGGTTTGGCATGGCGTATCTTCAAGAATGATGTTCCTGAAACATTAGCAGGAAAAACATTGTTTGAACTTGATTTAGGTTCACTTGTAGCTGGTGCAAAGTACCGTGGTGAATTTGAGGAACGTTTAAAAGCTGTTCTTAAGGAAATTAAGAAGGCAGAAGGAAATATTATCCTCTTTATTGATGAAATTCATCAGCTTGTCGGAGCTGGTAAAACAGATGGGGCAATGGATGCGGCTAACTTGTTAAAGCCAATGCTTGCTCGTGGTGAACTACATTGTATTGGTGCCACAACATTGGATGAATATCGTCAGTATATTGAAAAAGATGCAGCCTTGGAACGTCGTTTCCAGAATGTCATGGTTCATGAACCTGATTTAGATGATACTATCGCAATATTGCGTGGTTTAAAGGAACCATTTGAATCTCATCATGGGGTACAAATTACCGATAATGCGATTATTGCGGCTGCTCATCTAAGTGATCGTTATATCACTGATCGTTATCTTCCAGATAAGGCGATTGATTTAATTGATGAAGCATGTGCTTCTATTCGAATGGATATTGATTCTTTACCAGAAGAACTTGATTCCATTACAAGAGATAAGAATCGTCTAGAAATGGAACGTATTTCTATTGAAAAAGAAGATCAGAATGATGATACAAGACATCGTTTAGCTGAAATTAAAGAGAAGATAGCGTCTCTTGATGAAAAGATCAAAGGCTTGACTGATAAATGGAAAGTAGAGAAATCAGGTCTTGATCGTATTAAAGAGTTAAAGAGTCAAAAACAAAGACTTGAAACAGAGATGTCTCAGGCAGAGACACAAGGTTATCTAGAAGAAGCTTCACGTATTAAATATGAAAAGCTTCCTGCTATTGAAAAGGAAATTGCCTCTTTACAGAAAAAAGAAAATGATGATGCTTTACTACAAGAAAAAGTAACAGTAGATACTGTCTCAGAAGTTATTGCAAGATGGACAAATATTCCTGTTTCTAAATTGATGGCTTCTGAAAAAGAAAAGCTTCTTCATCTTGAAGATGTCTTAAGACAGCGTGTCATTGGACAGGATGAAGCAATCTCTAAGGTTACTGATGCAATCTTAAGAAGCAGAGCTGGTATCAATGATGAAGCAAGACCAATTGGTTCATTCCTATTCCTTGGTCCTACTGGTGTAGGTAAGACTGAAATTGCAAAAGCGTTGGCTGAACAGCTCTTTGATTCAGAGAAGAATATCATTCGTATTGATATGAGTGAGTACATGGAGAAATACAGCGTGTCACGTTTATTAGGTGCGCCACCAGGATATGTTGGATATGAAGAAGGTGGACAGTTAACAGAAGCAGTTAGACGTGCGCCTTACAGCATTGTTCTTCTTGATGAAATTGAAAAGGCTCATCCTGAAGTCTTCAACATTCTATTACAGCTATTGGATGATGGACGATTAACTGATTCTAAGGGTAATGTGGTTTCATTTAAGAATACAATCATTATCATGACATCCAACCTTGGTTCTGAGTATCTTCTACAAGGAAATACAAGTGAAACAAGAGCTGCAGTTGATAACTTATTAAAGACTCACTTTAAGCCAGAGTTCTTGAATCGTATTGATGAGACAATCATGTTTAATTCTCTTGATGAATCTATTGTCTACAAGATTATCGATAAGTTCATCAAACAGCTTCAAGCACGTCTTGATGAAAAGAAGATTACTCTTGATTTAACTGAAAATGCGAAAGCACAGATTAAGTTGGATGCCTTTGATGCAACATTTGGGGCAAGACCAATTAAGCGTTATATTCAGTCCCATATTGAAACATTGCTTGCTAGAGAAATGATTAAAGGCACTGTTCAACCAAATGATCATGTTATGATAGATTATCAGAATGGTTTTATCTTAACTAAGCACGTAGATTAACTACGTGCTTTTGCTTTATAAAGTCAATCCATTTTTCTTTTCATAGTATTAAAAAAGTGTTATTATGAACGTCGGAGGAATGGCTATGCAGAGATATTTTATTTCAGATGAATCAATCAATAATGAACTCATTAAAGCGGATGCGGTGATGCATAAGCATATCGCTAAAGTTATGAGGCAAAAAGAAGGGGATCGTGTCATCTGCATTGATCCACATAAGCATGTCTATCTTTGTGAGATTATTGATATCACAGAAGGATTGCTTAAGATTGTAGAAACACTGGATGATAACCATGAACTTGATGTAGATGTCACACTTGTCTATGGGTTACCTAAAGGTGATAAATTTGAAAAGGTCATTCAGAAAGCGACAGAGCTAGGGGTAACGCGTATTGTACCTTTTTTATCTCGTCGTTCTTTAATTAAAGTTGATGAAAAGAAATGGGAAAAGAAAGCTGTACGTTATCAGCGTATTATTCAGGAAGCTGCTGAGCAGTCTTATCGTTTGATTGTACCTGAACTTACAGGATGCATTAAGATGAATCAGCTTTCTGATTATTTATCAGAAGTGAATCTTGTTGCTTATGAAGAATCCGCCAAAGAAGGGGAACAGTCAACTTTTAAGCAGGCGATGAATCGTCTTACATCTTCTATTACCATCGTTGTAGGACCTGAAGGTGGCTTTGATGAAGAAGAAGTAGAAGAAATGAAAAAGATGGGCTTTGAAGCGTGCGGACTTGGAAAAAGAATTCTTCGTAGTGAGACAGCACCACTTTATATGCTGAGTGTAATTGGTTATGAAAGGGAGCTAAATTGTGAAGGTCGTAGGGAAGATTAATAAATATGTAAAAAGGCCAGCTATCAAGCAGACTGATCTTTATCAATATGTGGAGAAGCATCGTCATTTATTGGAAAGAGTCAATTGTCCTATTAAAATAAAATGTGAACAGGATCTATTTGACTATGAGATTGTGGTGCAGTCATTATGTACAAAGCAGATTATTGATGATGCTTTTGATATGTTTAGAACAGAAGATGATATGTATCAGTATCTTGATTATAATGAAAGAAGAAGATTGTTTTCTCAAGATCTAAAGCCACAGATTGCGACTCGTCCACATTGTCTTGATGTCGATGGCAATGATATTTATCTCGCCTGCTATGAACCGTTGATCAATAACTGGTATACCCTGGATTATCAGATGGTTGAATTAAAGCAGCATCGTGAACATATCGATGAAGCCCATGTGACAAAGGATACACCTTTTGCCTTATATGGAAAGGGTGTCTATCGTACTAAGTTTTCATCGTTGAAACTTGTTTTTGAAGATGAATTAGGTTTGGTCTTTTATTCAAAAGATTTTGGAACTTTGTATTTTTATAAGAAAGATACTTTCCAGATGATATTAAGCATTACTATTAAGCCTAAAGATAATGAAGAAGATATTCCTTTGGATATCTTGCGTCTACTTACAAAATGTTTTTTAGAACAGCGTGACAAAGACGCGCTGATGGTTATGCATAAAGAAGGTTTTATCGATGATAAAATCTATAAGAAGTTAATGAAAATTGTGAAATAGGAGAATGATATATGCCAACTGTTGCTTTTCATACATTAGGATGTAAAGTGAATACTTATGAAACGGAAGGGATGCTTGAACTGTTCAAGAATGCGGGTTATACGCATGTAGACTTTGATGAAAAGGCTGATGTCTATGTTATCAATACATGTACAGTCACTAATACAAGTGATTCAAAGTCACGACAGATGATTAGAAAAGCAAAACGTACCAACCCTGATGCAGTAATTGCTGTAGTGGGGTGCTATGCCCAGGTTTCTAGTGAAGATATCGCTAAGATTGATGGTGTTGATGTCATCATTGGTACACAACATAGAAATAAGATTGTAGATCATGTAGAAAAGTATCTTCAGGATAAAAAGCAGATTGTAGATATTGAAGATGTCATGCAGCTTCATGATTTTGAGAAACTAAAGATCTACTCTTATGAAAACAGAACCCGTGCCTTTATGAAAATACAGGATGGCTGCAATAAATTCTGTACTTACTGCATTATCCCTTATGCAAGAGGGGGCATCCGTTCATGCAATCCGCAGGATGTCATCACTCAGGCACAGCAGCTTGTCGATAATGGCTTCTTAGAAATCGTACTGACAGGAATCCATACAGCTGGATATGGAACTGATCTTAAGGATTATTCGTTCTATCAGCTATTAAAGGATCTTGTAGAGAAGGTCAAGGGATTAAAGAGATTACGTATTTCTTCAATTGAAATGGGACAGGTGACACCTGAAATTATTGATCTTATCGGTCAATCAGATATTATCGTCGATCACCTTCATATCCCGATTCAGTCAGGCTGTGATAAGACATTAAAACGCATGAATCGTACTTATACTACAGCAGAATTTGAAGAGAAGCTCAATGCCTTGAAAAAGGCTCTTCCAACATTATCAATTACTACTGATGTCATTGTGGGATTCCCTGGTGAAACAGAAGAAGATTTCATGTCCACTTACCAGTGGATCAAGAAGAACCACTTCAATCAGCTTCATGTTTTCCCTTATTCACAAAGAAAAGGAACACCTGCAGCGAAATTTAGAGATCAGGTTCCAGGTGATGTGAAGAAGGATCGTGTTAGAAGACTTATGGAGCTTTCACATGAATTAAAAGAAGATTTCGCATCTTGGCAGATTGGCAAGACGCTGAATGTATTGTTTGAAGAAGAAAAGGATGGCTACAAGGTTGGTCATGCTTCAAACTATCTCATGGTTAAAGTTAAAGATCCTCGTGTAGAATTGGGGACAATCTATAATATCAAGGTTGTTGCTCAGGATGGGGAAGACTTGATAGGAGAATATCATGAAAAAGATTAATGAGCTTTTTGATGTAGAAGAAGATTTTAAGGTACTATCTTTACATAGCGACTCGCGCTATGTCGGGAAAGATTCGGTCTTTTTCTGTATTGAAGGCTTAACGACGGACGGTCATCGCTACGCGGATGACGCTGTCTTCCAGGGGGCGAAAGCCATTGTGCATTCTGCACCCTTAAAGAAAAAGTATCCAGGTGTTCTTTATATTGAAGTAAAGGATGTTCTTGATGAACTTAACCGTGTTGTTAATATTTTTTATGATTATCCTTCTTACAAGATGACAATCATCGGGGTGACAGGAACAAGCGGCAAGACGGTTGTCGCGCTCACCATTAGAGATGTGTTAAGTCAGTATTTGAAGATGGGCTATATTGGTACCAATGATGCACAGTATGGCAGTTCTGTCATTCAGTCATCTTATACAACACCGGAGTCGATCTTTATGCATCGTACATTAAATGAAATGGTCAAGAGTTCGGTGAAAGGGGCAACAATCGAAGTCTCTTCTCATGGCTTGGCTTTAAAGAGAGTTGACAGCATTAATTTTGATATTGCGGTCTTTACCAATGTACATGATGAACATCTTGATTTCCATGGTACGCTTGAAAATGTCATGAAAGCCAAGACGAAGCTCTTTGAGCTTCTTGATGAGAAGGGCTATTGTATCTTGAATGCGGATGAAGTGAGATTTAATCATTATCTAGAAAAAAATGGACATGTCAAAGCCCATAAGATATATTATGGTATAGAACATCGGGCAGATATTATGGCCAAGAAGATCAAGGTTTTCCTTGATCATACAGAATTTGATCTGTTTATTCGTGATGAAGTCTTTCATGTCAGTGTACCAGTGCTAGGGGTCTTTAATGTTTCTAATACATTAGCTGTTTTAGCTACATTGATGGCGCTTGAAATGACAACGGAACAGATTGTCGATGGACTTAAGTATATTGGCAATGTAGATGGACGTATGGAACTTATTAAGACCGGTCATAACTTCAATATCATCGTTGACTATTGTCAATATATCAGTGCCTACAGTGAAGTGTTTAAGTTTGCTAAGAGTGTAACGAAAAAGCCTGGACGTATTATTGCGGTATTTGGTATTTCCTTTAAAAGAGATATCGAGAAGAAACGTAAGCTTGCGAAACTAGTGAATCTCTATTGTGATCAGGTCATCTTGACACAGGAAGATTCTAGTGAAGATGAAGTGCTTGATCTATGTGATGATATGCTGGATATGATTGAATGTACTTCCCTTATCATTACGGATCGTAGAATTGCGATTAGACAGGCTATTGAGCTTGCTGGCAAGCAGGATCTTATCTTGATCTTAGGAAAAGGACATGAACAGTTTATGAAGACTTCAGTGGGTAATATTCCATACCCTGGAGATAAATATATTGCCAAGAAGGCAATCGAAGAAATTTATAAAGGAGACGACTATGAACTATAGTAAATTTATCGATCATACTAACTTAAAACAGGATGCTACAAAAGAAATGATTACCAAGCTTTGCGAAGAAGCAAAAGCCAATGATTTTGCATCAGTATGTGTTAATCCATACTGGGTACCATTTTGTAGTGAAGCATTAAAGGGAACTGATGTAAAAGTATGTACAGTCATCGGTTTTCCACTAGGTGCTACAAGTACTGCTTCTAAAGCTTTTGAAGCAAAGCATGCGATTGAAGAAGGTGCTAATGAAGTAGATATGGTTATCAATGTTGGCGCATTGAAAGATCATGATGATGAAACAGTCTACAATGATATCAAGGCTGTTGTAGAAGCTAGCACTGGTGCATTAGTAAAAGTCATCATTGAAACTTGCTTATTGACTGATGAAGAAAAAGTAAGAGCCTGTGAATTATCTGTTAAGGCAGGGGCTGATTTTGTTAAGACTTCCACTGGTTTTTCAACAGGTGGAGCAGTTGTCAGCGATGTGGCTTTAATGAAGAAAACAGTAGGTGAAAAGGCCCTTGTTAAAGCAAGTGGCGGTATCCATACAAGAGAAGAAATGTTAGCGATGATTGAAGCTGGAGCTTCTCGTATTGGTGCAAGTGCAGGGATGACTTTAATCAAAGAAGATTAGTTGATTTTTTCACAAAACAAATTGATTAAATTTGAATAAAAAAATGTCAAAAAACCATTGCATTACTTGAAGTGAATGAGTATAATACTTTTGTATGTTATAAGAAAAGGGGGGAAAGTTCAATGGCAAAGACAGTGGTTAGAGAAAATGAATCTTTAGATGATGCATTACGTCGTTTCAAAAGACAGGTCTCTAGAACAGGAACCCTTGCTGAAGCTCGTAAAAGAGAATTCTATGTAAAGCCTGGTTTAAAGAGAAAAATGAAATCAGAAGCTGCTAGAAAAAATCAGAAAAGAAGAAGAAGATAATCTTTTGGAAAAGAGTCTTAGGACTCTTTTTTTTCATATTGTTTTTTAGTAAAATAAAGGATAAGGAGAGCTTATGGGAAAGATTATTACATTACAAGATTATACGATAGAAGAAATACAATCATTCTGTGGTCCTAATGAAGAAAACATTGCCTTATTGGAAGATGAATTTCATGTAGATATTACCATTAGAGGTAATGAAATTCATCTATCAGAAGAAAATGAAAAACTGCAGAGCGTGATTGGAAGATTATTGACACTCGCTAAAAAGAGTGTTCGTGTGAGCACCAAGGATGTCATGTATACTATTTCTTTGGGTAAGACAGCATCCTTAGAAGAGATGGATCGTCTTTATTCTATTCGCATTGCCCGCACTGCGACTGGAAAATTAATTACGCCTAAGACCATCGGTCAGAGAGATTATTTTTATGCCTTGAAAGATCACGATGTAGTCTTTGCGATTGGACCTGCAGGAACAGGGAAAACTTACATGGCTGTTGTTTTTGCGGTTCAGGCACTTAAGAACAATTTGGTTAAGAAGATCATTCTTACACGTCCTGCTGTTGAAGCAGGGGAAAGTCTTGGCTTCTTGCCAGGTGATCTTAAGGAAAAGATTGATCCTTATTTAAGACCTCTCTATGATGCCTTATACGATATGCTAGGAGCTGAACAGACAGAGAGACTTATAGAAAAAGGTGTCATTGAAATTGCGCCATTGGCCTATATGAGAGGCCGTACGCTAGAAGATGCGTATGTCATTCTAGATGAAGCACAAAATACAACTGATAACCAGATGAAAATGTTCTTGACGCGTCTAGGATTTAATTCCAAGATGATCATTACTGGGGATATCACGCAGATAGATTTGCCTAAAGGGGTAAGAAGTGGTCTCAAAGGAGCAATCAACTTATTGCAGGATGTCAAAGGGATTCGCTTTGTATTCCTTAATGCATTAGATGTTGTAAGACATCCAGTTGTTTCTCGTATTATTAGACGCTATGAAGAAGAAAGCAGAATAGAATAAAAAATGACGACATTCATATTGAATGCCGTCTTTTTCTTATAATTTTTCACCGTTAGTAGCGATAACTTCTTTATACCAGTAGAATGATTTCTTCTTGCTTCTTTCAAGAGTCCCTTCACCCTTGTTGTTCTTGTCTACATAAATGAAACCATAACGTTTATCAAATTCACCAGTAGAAGCAGACACAATATCAATTGGAGCCCACATAGTGTAACCAAATAGGTCAACACCTTCTTCATTGACTGCATCAATCATAGCTTTAATATGGCTTCTTAGGTAGTCAATACGATAAGAATCATCAACGCTGCCATCAGCTTCTTTCTTATCATAGGCACCAAAACCATTTTCTACGATGATCATTGGTAAATCATAACGATCAGAGAACCAGTTTAATGCCCATCTTAAACCTGAAGGGTCAATCTGCCATCCCCAGTCACTGGCTTTAAGATATTTGTTTTTAGTGAAATACTTTTCACTGTAATCATAGTATGGGTTATCTTCTCTTTCACCAGTCGCAAAGCTCATGTAGTAAGAGAATCCAATGTAGTCCACTGTTCCTTCTTTAAGAATCTTAAGATCTTCTTCAGTTACATCGATATTATAACCGCATCTTTCCCATTTCTTAAAAACATATTTAGGATATCTACCTTTGCAGTGAACATCCGCAAACCAGTATTTCCCATGCATTGCGCCCTGAGCGGCAAGGTTGTCTTCTGGTTTACATGTTAATGGGTAGATCGGGTTCATCGCAATCATACATCCAATCTGAAGATCAGGATTAATCTTATGACCTTCAATGACTGCTAATGCACTTGCGACTAATTCATAGTGTGCACTCTGAAACATCACTTCTTCTGGGTTATCATCTTCTTTAAGAAGAATACCACCTTCCTGAAGAATATGATGCTGAATAGGATCAGCCTGATTGTTTATTTCATTGAAAGTCATCCAGTATTTTACTTTATGCTGATATCTTTCAAAACATACTTTGGCAAATTTTACGAAGAAATCAATAACCTGTCTATTTTTGAAACCATCATATTCTTTAACAATGGCCCAAGGCAATTCAAAATGCGATAAAGTGACGATTGGTTCAATACCGTATTTATGGCATTCATCAAATAAATCATCATAGAATGCTAAACCAGCTTCATTAGGTGTGTCTTCATCACCTCTAGGGAAAATTCTTGTCCAAGCAATAGAAGTTCTAAAAGCTTTGAATCCCATTTCTGCAAGAAGCTTGATGTCTTCTTTATAATGGTGGTAGAAGTCAGTTGCTTCATGGTTAGGGTAATTTTCTCCTTCAATGACACCATCAGTAATACGACGTGGTGCGCCTGTCACATTATCTCCAGCAGTCATGACGTCAGCAATGCTGATCCCTTTGCCGCCTTCCTGCCAGCCTCCTTCAATCTGATGAGCAGCAACAGCGCCACCCCATAAAAAATCTTTTCTTAAACTCATTTTCCAATTCCTCCTGCGTCTATTGTATAATCAATGACTTATAAAGCAGGGGATAATTTCATATATTGAAAAAACATCTATCAGAGGATAGATGTGATGATCTTCTTATGAGCTGTCGGAATAGGTAATGTAAGAAGTTCTTCTTTTGTATACATATGATCAAGTGGTTTGGAAGAAACAAAGTGATAGACATGCATTTTCCATGTACGATGAGTAAAGACATGACGGTAGTCTTTGATAAAAGAAACAGCTTCTAATCTTTCATGATAGTCCTCTTCAAACTTAGATATAAAACTGTAGGGACTTTCTACTTCATATTGAACAAGACCATACATATTTTCTAGAAGGCCATCATCATTCTTGATGAGAAGATATTGATCTTCATAGGTGATGATGCCAGTAATAAGACTCAACTCCTTATGATTGACTTTCTTGATAGAAATAGGAAGAAGCTTTTCACTATGATGCTTATAGGAAAGACAATCATCTGATAATGGACAATTTGTACATTGTGGATTCTTCACCTTGCAGATCATATTGGCAAGATCCATTAAACCTTGATTGTATGAAGAAGAATCATGATCAACGATAAGTTTATTAGATAATTCAGTAATCATCTTTACTGTCTTATTTAAAGCAATATTTTCCTTGATCTCAAATACACGAGAAAGTACACGCAAAGCATTGCCATCAATAGCACTGTAGCTTTTATGAAAAGCAAAGGAAGAAATGGCACTTGCGGTATAGGGACCGATGCCTTTTAAGGAGAGAATGTCTTCATATTCATTAGGAAAGACGCCGTCGTATTTTTCCATCAGAATCTTGCTTGTTTCATGAATGTGCTTTGCACGACGATAATAACCAAGTCCTTCCCATAACTTATAGACTTCTTCTAAATCAGCCTTAGATAAAGAAGAAATAGTAGGGAAACGATTGATAAATCGTTCATAGTAGGGAATGACGGCTGCAACGGTTGTCTGTTGCAGCATAATTTCGCTGATCCATATTTTATAGGGATCATCAGTATTTCTAAAAGGAAGATCACGCTTGTTTTCTTTATACCATTTAATAAGTTTATCTTGTATCATATTAATCACCACATTGATTATATAGGAAGAAAAATAGGTCGTAAAGAAAGATGCAATCTCTTATAATCTATGCATATCTTGTCAAAAGGGTAAAAGATGTGATAGAATGTCGTAAAAGGAGGGCTGAATATGAAACTGATTATTGCAATTGTGAATAACGATGACAGTAGTGCTGTTCAATCAGCTTTAGTAGATGGAGGCTATTTTGTAACAAAAATGGCAACTTCAGGAGGTTTCCTTAAAAAAGGAAATACGACATTTTTGATTGGTACTGACGATGCCAAAGTTGAAGGTGCGTTAGCCATCATTAAAGAAAATGCTAAAAAGAGAGTTGAAAAAGAACCAACTGTTACCCCAACAGAAATGGGGGATATCTTTACACCGATCATGGTTGATGTCCTTGTTGGTGGGGCAACTGTCTTTGTTGTTAATGTTGATAGATTTGAAAAAATGTAAGATGAAATGGATGGCCATGCCATCCTTTTTTTAGGAGAAAGAATGGAAATACAGTTATTATCAAAGAAAAATGAAGAACATGTCCGTAAAATCTTAAAACAGTATGACATGGTCAATCATTTTTATATCCCTGGATACGTGATGCTTCTTTGCTTTGAAGACAATCAGCTATATGGTTTTATTGAACTTTATCAATTAGAAACGATTACTGCACTCTACAGCTTGCCTGGAGAGAAGCAGGATGAAACATTTGCCTTGCTTATTGAAGGCGCTAGCCGCATTGGCTTTAGACATCTTACGATGTCTACCACTGCTCAGGGCGCTAGCTACTTCAAGCAGTTTGGATTCCATGTGATACAAGAACAGCCGGTTGTGATCTCTAAGACATTGCCTTGCCCTTATCATTTTAAGGATTATGATGAAATATCTGAATTTATGTCTAAGCAGAAAAGCCGTGTCTATTCATTAGATCATTTTAAAGATTTTATGCATGAACATTTCAATATTCAATATGTCTTAAAATGTGTTCATATTGGTGGTACTAACGGAAAGGGCAGCACAACCAACTATGTTAAGGAAATCATGAAGACAGCTGGATATGAGGTTGGAACTTTTACAACACCAGCCTTGGTTAATAGATTGGATGTCATCAGGGTAGATGATCAAGCTATCGATGAAAAAGTCTATGTGAAATTATGCAATCGTTTCTTAAAAGAAGCAGTGGATGCTGAACTTTCATTATATGAGATGGAAGTCTTTATTAGTGTGATTTACTTTATTTATAAGAAAGTGGATCTTGCTTTATTTGAAGTAGGACTAGGTGGACTTCTTGATGCCACTAATATCATTGGTCCGCTTTTATGTGTCAATACGAACATCGGCTTGGATCATACGGATTATCTTGGCTCTACTTATGAAGAAATTGCTAGAAATAAGGCTGGTATTGTAAAAGATGGTGTTCCTTATGTTACAAGTGAAACAAGAGAGGAATGCCTTGATGTCTTTGATGAAGTGACAAAAGCGCATCATGCGCCTTTGTATGTTATTGCACATCCTGAACATGTAGAAAGCTCATCTAAGCAGGTCTTTAATTATCATGGCTATCATGTCTGTCTTAATACACCGGCTACCTATCAAAGTGTAAATGCGGCATTAGCTATCAATGTAGTAGAACTTATTAGAGCGCACTTCCCATTTGATCATGAAGATGTAGAAACAGGATTATACAATGCCAAGTGGCCAGGCAGATTTGAGATTATTCATCATGATCCATTGATCATCATTGATGGTGCTCACAATAGAGAAGGCATGGATGCCTTTGTGAAGGCAGCAGAACCTTATAGAAATGCGCATATTATCTTTACTGCCTTAAGAGATAAAGATACAACGCATATGCTAGAGAGACTGCTTACTTTAAGTGATGATATCACTGTCACTCAGTTTGAACATCATCGAAGAGCATTGGCAAAAGATCTTGCAAAAGATTATCCTGTCAAGATTGAAGAAAACTGGAAAAAAGCTGTTGATGAAGCAATGGATTATCCTGTTGTACTCATCACGGGATCGCTTTATTTCCTTTCTCAAGTCAGAAAATATATTCTTGATGAACCTGATAAATAATCAGGTTCTTTTCTTTTGGATGATATGTTACAATTTGGCAAATTGATAATGTAGGAGAGTATTATATCTTGACATATTAAAAGAAGAATTGGTTTCAGCAATGGGATGTACAGAACCTATTGCGGTTGCTTATGCAGGTGCTTTGTTACGTCAGGTTCTAGGTGAAAGACCTGATGAGATCAAGCTTGTAGTAAGTAGAAATATCATTAAAAATGTTAAGTCGGTTATAGTTCCACATACAAAAGGAAGAAAAGGGCTTAAGACAGCACTTTGTGCAGGTATTTGCTTCCTCTATGGTGGAAGCTATAGTGATATTGCGCATACGATTGTAAATATTTTAGCGATTAATTCGGGAATGATCTGTGATGGGGCGAAGGCGTCGTGTGCGGCTAAGATTGCATCGGCAGTGGAAGCGGGGCTTCTTGGCATGCAGATGAATAAGCATGATAGTCAGTTCTACAATGGTGATGGTATTGTCGTTAAAGGGGTAGAAAACAATATCAAGGCAGTGTGTGAACTAGCAAGAAATGGAATGCGCGAAACAGACAATGAAATCATTGATATGATGACAAAAAGAATAAATGATAACCTTCCTTGTATAATTTAGTGATTGCTGTATAATACTGTATAATTTATATATGAATGGAGGTAATGACTATGGAAAAAGATGCTGTTATTCGCAATGCGTTAAGACAGACAAAAGAATATGATGAGAGATTATCGCCTTATGCGACTAAGAATTCTGAATGCATTAAGGTGAGAGTAAGCAAGAAGCCAATTACTCATCTTGATATAAGATGGCCTTATGAACGAGATATTGATCGTATTCTTTATTCCAAAAGCTATCGCCGTTATGTCGATAAGACACAGGCTCTATCTTTTTTCAGCAATGTGCATATCACAAAGCGTTCTTTACATGTACAGTGGGTATCACGTATAGCCAGACAGATTGGTCGTGGATTAAATCTCAATACCGACTTAATTGAAGCTATCGCTTTAGGACATGATCTAGGTCATGCCCCTTATGGTCATGTAGGAGAAAAGGCACTTAATGATGCCTTAAAAGAAAAAGGCGTAGGCTTTTTCGCTCATAATGCCAACAGTGTTAGAAATCTATTGTTCGTAGAAAGAAAAGGTAGGGGCTATAATGTCTCATTACAAGTATTGGATGGCATACTATGCCATAATGGCGAAATCATCAACTGCCGTTATGAACCTGATACAAACAAGACTGCTGAACAGTTCTGGGAAGAGTATCATCGCTGCTGGGTAGAAGAAGATGCTTCTTCTCACATTGCACCGATGACCCTTGAAGGATGCGTTGTAAGAATCAGCGATGTCATCAGCTATATTGGAAAAGATATCGATGATGCGGTCAACGCAGGATTAATCAAGCGTTCAGATCTTCCAGAAGAAGTCACTTCAGTTATAGGGGATGGCAATGATACAATCATCAACAGATTGATCGGTGATATTGTCGTGCATTCCTACAATAAGCCCTATCTGGAGTTCTCTCCAGAAGTGTATGAGGCCCTCATTAAGCTTTACGATTTTATTGGAGAAAAGATTCATCATAATCCCATTCTCGTTAAAGAGAATGAAAAGCTTTACCGCATGGTAAGAGAACTCTTCGATATCTTCTATGAAGATCTTAACGCAGTAGGAATCAAGAAGTATCTTGCCAACATGAATGAAGACTATCTCAAGTCTCCACGTGAACTGCTGGTTACTGATTTCTTATCAGGAATGACTGATACTTATCTGCTTGATTATTATAAGAAAGTCTTTCTGCCAAAGTGGCATACAGACTTTGATGACGAGTAAGAGCTGTGAAAACAGCTCTTTCGTATTATAGAACTAGAAGTTATTCAAGTAATAATTCTAGTTTTTTATTTTATCTAGAAGTGATATCATATCACTGAAGAGAAGTTAATCATTATAACTTGAGACATCCATAAGGTAAGCTCGTAAACAACGA
>NZ_JAGBIX010000098.1:0-25844 GCF_017934775.1 Kandleria sp.
AGTCTGAAATGCGCTATAATTTTTATGGTTTAATGTTGTAGTTTTCATAATTACATTATACCAAAAAATGCGTCGGATTTATCCGGCGCATTTTATTTTTGAAAACTAATCCAGATTATCTATCCGGGTCAGCCCCTTTTCTTATTTTTTCATTAATTGTGAAATATTGTCATTGCTCATAAGACTGCTCATTAAGCAGGCACCATCAGCACCGGTATGGAGAACTTGGGATATATTGGTTTCATTGATTCCTCCAATTGCATAAACGGGTATGTTTACTGAGGAAATCACATTTTGAAGAAATTCCAGTCCTCTTCCTGGTAATCCTTTTTTGCAGTCTGTTTCAAATATATGACCCACAATAATATAGCTACATCCTAGTACCTCAGCTTCTTTTGCTTCTTCTACACTATGACAGGAAGCACCAAGTACTAGAAATGATGATCTTTCTTTTTTAGACATACTTCGTAAAAGAGGAAGCGGAAGATGAATGGCATTCATCTTAAGAGAAGTGGCTACAGAAGAAAAGCTATGCAAAATACATTTCACATTATACTTTTTACAAATTGATATCACTTGTGATGCTAATTCTAGATAATCTTCTGGAGTCATATCTTTTTCACGAAGTATGATTGCTTTAGGATGATAAGATGCGATATGGATAATTCTTGTTAAGAAGTCTTCTTTACAAAGGTGTCGATTGGTGATGCAAACAATATTAGACATCGATATAATCATTTAATACCGGCTGTAATCCTTCACCGGACATATCCTCATACATTTTTTTGAAGCTGCGATTATCATTGATTTCAAATTGTTCATCGCCTTTAGCTTCATTGTTATTTTTACCAGTATACTTCGCTTCATGATCACCAATACCTGTAGAAACACCAGCTGACACCTTTGTGGCTGCAATCATTACAATCCCATTTCTAAATTCTGCACTTTCACGTGAAGAGACTGTTATTCCTGCAAATGGCAAGAAGATACGATAGGCGCAAAGCACTTGACATAACTGTTTTTCTCCTACATCCAATGGATTGATTTTGTCATTATTGATGATTGGTCTTAATCTTGGACATGATAAAGACATTTCCGCATGTGGATATTTACGTTGCAGATAATAGACATGAAGCGCAGTTGCGAGAGCATCTTTTCTAAAATCGGATAAGCCTAGAAGAGCGGAGAAAGCTACTCCTCGCATTCCTCCACGTAAGGCGCGTTCTTGCGCATCAAAGCGGTATGGCCATACGCGTTTATGTCCAAGAAGATGCAATGTTTCATATTTATCGCTATCATATGTTTCTTGAAAGACTGTTACATAATCTGCGCCACATTCATGTAGATACTTATATTCATCAGTATTGACAGGATAAATTTCAAGTCCGACCATACGAAAATACTTTTTTGCCAGCTTGCACGCTTCTCCGATATAGTGAACATCGCTTTGTCCTCTGCTTTCACCAGTAAGAATGAGGATTTCTTCCATGCCAGAGTTGGCTATAACTTCCATTTCATTTTCAATCTGTTCCCTGTTAAGCTTCATACGATGGATGTGATTGTAGCAGTTAAAACCGCAATACACACAGTAGTTCTCACAGTAATTTGCGATATATAAAGGGGTAAACAAGTAAACTGTATTTCCGAAATGTTTACTTGTTTCAAGTCTTGCTTTCTGAGCCATTTGTTCCAAATAGGGCTCTGCCGCAGGCGAAAGCAAGGCCTTGAAATCCTCAATTGAACATGTGTCATGATGTAATGCTCTAAGTACATCTTGTTTTGTATATTGCGTATAATCATAGCTATTCATTGCTTCAATTACTTTTGAACAGACATCTGATTCAATGATTTCCATTCCCGGAAGATATTCCATGTGATTCTTGCGATAAGATGGATCAGTTTCTAGTCTATGTTTTTTCTTGAGCGCTGCGGATGAAAGGTGCTTGGAGTCTACGTAAAATTGATTTTCCATTTTGTCTTCTCCTTAGTCTCGCAAGAATCCTGTCAATGGATCAGAAGCAGAAGCACCACGATTGATGACACGTCCAAGACCTGACAGATACGCCTTTCGTCCTGCTTCTACGGCCTGATTGAACGCTGAAGCCATCAATGGCAGATCTCCCGCTGTCGCAATTGCAGTATTCGCCATAATTGCAGAAGCCCCCATCTCCATAGCTGCACACGCCTCTGATGGCTTACCGATTCCTGCATCTACGATAATAGGAAGATCAATTTCATCAATAAGAATCTGAATAAAATCCTTAGTCGATAAACCCTTATTTGATCCAATCGGCGATGCCAAAGGCATAATCGCAGCGGCTCCCGCCGCAGCTAAATCACGAGCGACATTAAGATCAGGATACATATAGGGCAACACTACAAATCCTTCTTTCGCAAGGATTTGTGTTGCCTTGATTGTCTCTTGATTATCTGGCAAAAGATACTTTGTATCTCGCATGATTTCTATTTTAATGAAGTCACCACATCCCAGTTCTCTTGCGAGTCGGGCAATGCGCACAGCTTCCTTTGCATTTCTTGCACCTGATGTATTAGGAATAAGAGTTACCCCTTTAGGAATATAGTCTAAAATATTTTCATGTTCCTTCGTATTGGCACGACGAATGGCAAGAGTAATCATTTCTGCTCCTGCATCTTTCACTGCCGCATCAATAAGTTTCATTGAATATTTTCCCGACCCTAATATAAAACGGGAATTAAACTCATGCCCACCGATGATGAGCTTATCATTATTTATCATAAATATACCTTCTTTCTATTCACCTGCAAGAATCCGCAGGATTGTATGCGCCTGATGAGCAGCGCAAAGCATCACTCTAGAAGATACTAATCCCATCGTATTCTTTACATCGCTGACTTCATCACCACATAAATAAAATCTATTTGTCAATTTTCTAGTCTTAATAAGATTAGGTGAGCCCATGCCAGCCATACCAGATGCAGCTACCACATAACAATCAGGTAGCTTTTCTAAAACACCATTGACTAACATGGCCTTACAAGATGGATCATCAAAAGCTTCACACACGATATCTGCATCTTTAAGAAGACTTACAATATTATCTTCTGTAATCTTTTCATTGATTGCCTCAATATCAATATAAGGAGCAACCTCCAAGATATTTTCTAAAAGAGCTTCCGTCTTATTACAACCAATCTGATTCACTTTATAGCACTGACGATGCAGATTCGTCATATCTACTTGATCAAAGTCAATCAGTATAAGCTTTCCCACACCTGCTCTCGCTAATGCGATCGCAATATGTGAACCAAGACCTGCTAATCCACAAATCGCAACTGTCGCATTAGAAAATTGTTCATACAAGGAAAGACCAATACGATTGATCAAAGCCTCTCTCCATTCTTGTTTTAAACTCATTTACCCACCTCCTACGAAGCTGACAATTTCTACAACATCTTCATCTTTAAGAATGGTCTTATCATACATTGACTTTAAGACAATCTCTTCATTGCGTTCTACCGCAATGACCCTAAGATCGTAATCTGTTGACTTCAGAAATTCAGATATGCTTTCTCCTGCAATATCCAATTCCTTGCCGTTGACCTTCACCATAATTACACCCCCATAAAAAAGAGAAATATCCTATTTGGACATTTCTCATGATCTACACACAATTCCCTACGCTGGCATTATCCAAATCAGGTATAAGGGTCGAAGTTGATAACTTCCTCTCAGCCTGCACACAAGCTCCCCACTTCTATTGTAAAAAAGACGACACCTTATGATGCCGCCTAAAATCCTAGTAAATGACTTCCTACGACGGCATTATCCGCATCAGGTTATAGGGTCGAAGTTCGATCACTTCCTCTCAGCCTGCTTACAAGCTCCCCTGTATTTCTTTTATATGATATATCTAAATCAATAAAAAGGCAATAGAAAAGGAAATCCTATAGATTTCCTTTTCATGGTTATTTGTTTTTAAGTAAATCTCTAATTTCTTCAAGTAAAACAATATCGTCTGGTTTTACTGCTTCTTCAGGTTTACTTTCTTCTTCTTTCTTAAGTTTATCCTTTGCTTTATTAATTGATTTAACAATTAAGAAAATACATAAGGCAAGCAATAGGAAGTTGATGAATGAAGATACAAAAGCGCCATATTTAATAGAAACAGTTCCAGCTGGTCCAATTGACATTTTGAAGACAGCTTCATCTAAGCTATCCGGAATTTTAATAATTCCTGAGATGACACCCATTAGCATATTTACTAATGCAGTAACAACATCTTTTAAAGCACCACCTAAGATGACACCGACTGCCATATCAATGACGTTTCCAGTAAAAGCAAACTCTTTAAATTCTTTCCATAAGTTTTTCATAAAATACCTCCCTGCACATAATTATATCAAATCTTATCAATTTGAAAAGCATTTCACTCTATTAACCTAAAACTACATCTAGAATCATCATTAATGTGAATCCTATCGCAAATCCCATTGTCGCAATATTCGAATGTTTACCAACATTGGCACTTGGAATAAGTTCTTCGATGACCACATAGATCATGGCACCTGCCGCAAATGATAAGAAATACGGCAATAATGGGATAGTAATTGATGTTAATGCAATAACGAGTAATCCTCCCAATGGTTCAACCAGACCTGAAGCTGTTCCCATCAGGAAGGCTTTCATTTTACTTACACCTTCTGCTTTTAATGGCATAGAGATGATTGCTCCTTCAGGAAAGTTCTGTATTGCGATACCAATGGATAATGCTAACGCGGACATAAGTGTCATTGTCGATGTTCCAGACGCAATTCCGGCAAGAACAACACCCACTGCCATTCCTTCAGGGAAATTATGAAGCGTTACAGCTAAAACCATCATTGTGGTTTTCTGAAGCTTAGCTTTTATTCCTTCTGGTTCATCACTTTCAATATGAAGATGAGGTACAATATGATCTAGTACAAGCAAGAATAAGACTCCTAACATGAATCCTACTGCTGCTGGCATGACACGCCATTTTCCCATCTTTTCTGACATTTCTATTGCTGGAATAAGCAATGACCAGGCTGAAGCCGCAACCATGACACCTGCCGCAAATCCTAGCAATGCTTTTTCTAATTTTTTATTCATAGCCTCTTTCATAAAGAATACCATCGCACTTCCGAGCGTAGTACCCAATACCGGAATAAGAAGGCCTATTAGTATATAATTATTCATAATTTTTTTCCTCCCTATCTCTAGTATAGGGATTTTTGTATTTTATACCAACAATATGCAAAAAAAGAGCATAAATGCTCTTTTATCCTAGATATGCTTCTTTTACACGTGAATTATTAGCAACATCTGCTGCTTTACCAGAAACAGTGATTGTTCCTGTTTCTAGAACATATGCTTTATCCGCAATCTTTAATGCTTTAGAGGCATTTTGTTCTACAAGAAGAACAGTTACACCTTCTTCTTTATTGATTGTCTTGATGATATCAAAGATTTCATTGACAAGAATTGGTGAAAGCCCCATTGATGGCTCATCAAGCAATAATAGCTTTGGTTTACTCATCAAGGCACGTCCCATTGCAAGCATCTGTTGTTCACCACCGGATAATGTACCGGCAAGCTGTTTCTTACGTTCTTCAAGTCTTGGGAATAGAGAGTAGATATGCTGGATATCATCTTCTATCTTGTTGTCATCTCTTAAGAATGCACCCATTTCAAGATTATCTTCTACAGAAAGCTGTGCAAAGATACGTCTTCCTTCTGGTACCTGAGCTAAGTTTAATCCAACAATCTTATGGGCAGGCATTTTAGAAATATCCTTGCCATCAAAGATGATCTCACCACTCTTGCTTGAAATAAGTGAACTGATCGCATGAAGCGTTGATGTTTTACCAGCACCATTGGCTCCGATTAAAGCAACGATTTCTCCTTCTTCTACTTCAAAAGAGACATCTTTAATCGCATGAATGACACCGTAGTTTACATTTAAATCTTTTACTTTAAGTAACATGCAATACCCCCTATTCTTCACTACCTAAATAGGCTGCTACTACTTCTGGATTATTTCTGATTTCATCTGGTGAACCAAATGCTAAAACTGTACCAAAGTTTAATACACAGATCTTCTCACAAATACCCATGACAAGTTTCATATCATGTTCAATAAGAAGAATAGAAATATCAAATTTCTTTCTAATTAAAGCAATTGTTTCCATCAATTCTGCTGTTTCAGTTGGGTTCATCCCTGCAGCAGGTTCATCCAATAATAATAATTTAGGAGAAGTTGCCAAGGCTCTGGCAATTTCTAGCTGACGCTGTTTCCCATAAGGAAGATTGGATGCCTTAACATCCGCAAATTCTTCAAGACCAAATACTGACAATAGCTCTCTGGCTTTCTGATCCATTTTTTCTTCTCCCTTAAAATAGCTAGGAAGATGTAAAATAGATGATAATAATGAATATTCATGAGAATGATGAAGACCAACTTTTACATTATCAATAACACTCATCTCCTTGAAAAGACGAATATTCTGAAATGTTCTAGCAATTCCCATCTGGGTAATCTGCGTTGGTGATTTTTTATTTAGACTTACACCATCAAGTAAGATTTTACCGCTTGTTGGTTTATACACCCCTGTCAACAAGTTGAAGATCGTTGTCTTACCTGCACCATTAGGTCCAATAAGACCAAATAATTGACCTTCTCCAATTTCAAAGTTGAACTCATCAACGGCTTTAAGTCCACCGAATTGAATACCCAATCCGGATGTTTTTAATAATGGTTTCATAGTGACTCCTCCTTCCCTTTCTTATTCAAGAATGGAATCATACGTTTTAATGCAATACCTGCATCACTATGTTTAAGTAACATTGCTGCAATTAATACGATTGCATAAATTAACATACGATAGTTAGAGAAGCTGATTAATAATGAAGGAACAACTGTTAAGGCGATAGCCGCAATAATTGAACCTGGCAAGCTTCCCATTCCGCCTAATACGACCATAACAAGGATTTCTACTGATTTGTTATAATCGAAATATTTAGGAACAAGAACTGGAATGTAATGTGAATAAAGTGCCCCTGCTGCTCCCGCAAAGAATGCAGAAATAACGAAGGCTAAGATTTTATAGTAAGTAATGTTGATACCTGATAATTCTGAAGCTGTTTCATCTTCTTTTACTGAGATGATTGCACGTCCATGACGAGAATGAACGATACTGTAAACCACAAAAATTGTTAATGCAGCAATCAAGTAAACAAAAGTAAAGTTTGTTTCATGAGGTGTACCAATTAACCCTCTTGAACCATTAGTGATCTTCAAGTTAACAATGATAACACGAATGATTTCATTGAATGCTAAAGTGATGATACAAAGATAATCACCTTTTAATCTTAAAGAAGGAACACCTACGACAATACCGATGAGTGCTGCTGCAAGAGCACCGATAAGAAGTGTCAATAAGAATGGCCACTGATAATAGATACTTAAAATAGCTGAAACATAAGCACCTACAGCCATGAATCCGGCATGTCCTAATGTCAACTGACCTAAGTAGCCAGTAGCTAAGTTCAATGATACAGCCAGTACAATATTAATACCGCAAAGCATAATAATACCTGACCAGAAACTATTTAAGATGCCAAGTGACATCAGCAATGTTAATACAATATATGGAATCGCCGCCATAAGAAGGGCTAAAATAAGCGATTTTACTAACTTCTTTTTCATGCGCTATACCTTCTCTCTTACGTTCTTTCCAAATAAACCAGCTGGTTTAATCAATAAAATAAGAATCAAGATACCAAATACAATAGCATCAGAGAAATCTGATGAGATATATGAGATAGTCAATGATTCAGCAACCCCGATCATAAGTCCACCGACCATGGCACCAGGAATGCTACCAATTCCTCCAAGTACTGCCGCAATGAAGGCCTTAATTCCTAGCATTGCACCAATATATGGATTAATAAGTGAGAACTTTGCCCCATAGATGACACCTGCTACAGCACCTAATCCAGAACCAATCGCAAAAGCTAAAGAGATAGTTGAAGAAACATTGATTCCCATAAGCTGTGCTGCTCCAGCATCTTCTGAAACGGCACGCATTGCTTTCCCCATTTTTGTCTTATGAATAAAGAATAACAATGCACCAGTACAGACACCTGAAATAATTAATGTAATTAATGTGATATATGTGATATGCAAACCACCAAGATGGAATGAACCTTGTGGCATGATATCAGGGAATGTTTTTCCTGATGATGTAAAGATCAAGTAGAAAACATTCTGTAATAAATAAGAAACACCGATAGCTGTGATCAATACTTCCAATGATCCTTTACCACGTAGTGGCTTATAAGCTACCTTTTCAGTAATAACACCTAATGCGGCAGTCAATACAACAGAAAGAGCGATTGCTGCAACAGGAGGTAATCCTAAGCTTGAGATACCTACTAGTGCAAAATAAGAAGAGGCCATGATGATTTCACCATGAGCGAAGTTGATCATCTTCCCAATGCCGTATACCATTGTATATCCAATTGCAACCAGTGCATACATACTACCGGTTGATAATCCATTGATAATCTGATTAATAAAATCCATAGAGAACTCCTTTCAATAATACTAAAGGGAGAGTATATGCTCTCCCTAATCATACTTCCTTATGAAACAGTGACATACTTTCCATTCTTAACTGTTACGGTAACCATTTCCTTCTGTGGATCATGATACTCATTGTATTTGAATCCACCACATGCTGCTTCATCATTTGTAACAGTGATTTTAGCAAGCTGTTCATTGATCTTATCTGGATCAGTAGATTTAGCAGCATTGATTGCTTTCATCATAACAGTTACAGCATCATATTCCATTGCAGCAAACATGTTAGGCATTGTATTATACTTCTTCTGATAAGCATCGATAAATTCTTTTGCTGGACCAGAAGTTGCATCTTTATTAAATCCTGATACATAGTAAGTATTTTCGAAGTTTTTAGCATTTACACCTTTAACTCCAAGGATACCATCCCATCCATCTCCACCAAATAGTGGAACGTTAATACCAGCATCTCTTAACTGTTTTGTAATAGTAACAACTGATTCATAGTAATCTGGAAGATAAACTGAATCACATCCACTAGCTTTGATCTTAGAAATGAAAGTAGAGAAATCTTTAGTGTTGGCATTGTATGCTCCACTATAAACAACATTAACATTCTGATTTTTAGCTTCTTTTTCAAATGAAGCATCAAGACCTGCAGAGTAGTCTAATTCTTTGTTATAAAGAATTGCAACTTTTCTAAAGTTAAATTTAGTATTACAAAGTTTAGCTAAATAAGTACCAGCATATGAATCATTAGTACAGATTCTAAATACATTCTTATAAGCTTTCTTTGTAGATGAATCAATAGTAATGTTATCTCCTGTACCTGATGGTGTAAGAATTGGAGTAGACTTAGCTTTTGAAGCATTAGCAACGGCTAAACATGAAGCAGTAGTAACTGGTGAAAGAACTGCTGTTACATTGTCATCATCGACAAGCTTGTTGTAAGCATTGACCGCTTCAGTTGCATCAGCTTTATCATCATAAGCCTTAATAGTAATCTTAGTACCATTTTCTTTGTTATACTTTTCAACTGCTAATTCCAATGCATTCTTAACAGCTGTTCCATACTGAGATGCATCACCAGTCAATGGACCAATGAAACCAAAGATTGGATTCTTTACAGTAGTCTTTGTCTGGTTTGTACTTGAACATCCCACAAGCATTGCTGCCACTGCAGCAAATGCACATAATTTTTTAAATCTCATAACTATCCCCTCTTTTTCTGATTTGTTATTTTAATTATAGATACATTCTATCGAATTTCAAGAACTTTGCAACACTTTTTTATAGAATATCTAAAAAAATTAAATAATTTTCGTTTATTGAAACAAAAAAGAGTAGCGATGCTACTCTGTAAAAATTCTTTTTAATTGTATCTTAAAGACTGTTTTATAGCCTTCTAATGAATCTAATTCTATCGTACCACCATGTAATTCAATGATACGTTTGGCAATGCTCATACCTAGTCCTGTCCCTTTTCCCGAAGTTCTCGCTTCATTTGTTGTAACGAAAGCATCGAAGATACGTTCTCCGACCTCTTCAGAGATACCTACTCCATCATCAGCGTAGATGATAGTAATCTTATCATTCTTCTCATTGACACTGTAGTAGATCTTGGTACCTACTACATTATATTTCAATGAATTATTTAACAGATTATCCAAGGCGCGTGGGAATAGATTCAAGTCTATCTTGGCAAGTTCTATATCATCTGGAATATCTGTTTCAACACGGAAACCTTTAAGACTGATTTCTTCATTTTTAGAGTAGATGTAGTCTCTAAACCATTCATGAAGATCTACTTCAGTTAAATTAAGATGATATTCAGGATGCTCCATTCTTGTATAGGCAAACAGTGTATCCATCAAACTAGCACTCGCATTGGCTTTGACAGCTAGGGTCTGAAGATACTGTTCCTGTTTTTCTTCAGGAACGACATGATCTGCCAATGCTTTTGCATACCCTTGAATGACGGTCAACGGTGTCTTTAGATCATGGGAAAGATCGACGATGACACGCTGTCTTTCAGCATTGGCTTTTTCTTTTTCCTGTTCACTTATTTCAAGTTCATTCATTAAATCTTCGAAGGTATCTACGACATAGAGGAACTCTCTTGGCATCTCATCTTTATCTATTTTTTGTGGTTCTCCTTTTGAATAAGAAAGCATCGCTTTATTTAATGGCTGGATACTCTTCTTGATCTTTCTATCAAAAAGCATTGTCTGAATAAAAATAATGATGATGATCAATAAGATAGGAATAGGAATGAATCTTAGAAGCTTATCTTCTAGGTTGCTATAATCCTCTTCTTTAAATGTTGGATTAATAAACACGAAGACGCGTCTCTTTCCTTTTTTATTGACATACTCATACTTGGAAACAGTAAATTCATTTTTTTCACTATCTATGAATTTACCGCTTATTAAATTAAATTCATAGGGAGAAAGTGAGGACTTATTGAATAAGTTACCTTCTACTACACGAAGATTATTATCTAAAATCGCATATCCTGTCGACTGCAATGTTCCATCCTTGATCTTCTTGACTTTCTGCACATAGAATCCATTCTTATATTTTCCAGATTCATATTGAGTAATGGAGTAGCTGTATCCTGAATTGTATCTTTCAATTAATTCAAGATCAACGGCTCTGATATCATCTTTTACGGATTCATTGGATGAATAGATGACATCATTATCATCATTGAAGACAATAAAGGAACACTTCTTAAATGATTCAATGGGAATATTTGAAAAATGTTCGGAGATGATATCATCTTTATATTTTAAGACATCATCCATATCAGTGAAGGCGATGTCTAGCATGTAGGCATAAATTAACATGAAGCCCAGAAAAACAGCTAATATTAATACTGAGAAGACTGTGAAATGTACAACACTTGTTCTAATAAAGCTTTTTTTCTTGAAAAAACTCATGTATTATCCTCCTTGCCTAAGATTTCATCTTTAGCATACTGCATACGCTGATCGAGTTCTTTACACATTGTGGCACATGTTTTCATTTCATCTTTTAATAAGATGAGCTGTTCATCTGTTAAATCTTTATGATAGCGTAGCTTATGTTCAAGACTTGCCCAAAAATCCATCGCAATAGTTCTTAGCTGTACTTCTACTTTCATCATCTTTTTTCCTGTAGATAAGAAAATAGGGATTTCTATAAGAAGATGCAAAGAGCGATATCCGCTCTTCTTAGGATTTTTAATATAGTCTTTTCTTTCTACTAGAACAACGTCATCTTGTGAAAGAAAATATGATTCTAATACGTAGATATCTTTTTCAAAAGAACAGATGACACGTACACCTGCTACATCAAAGACATTCTCTTCCATTGATTTTAAAGTTAAAGGAAAACCTTTGTTTTTTAGTTTACGTAAAATACTGTCATATGACTTAATTCTTGTCTTAATGCTTTCAATGGGGTTTCCATCATACAATAAGGCAAACTGTTCATTTAGAACCTTAAATTTTGTTTCTACTTCCATTAAAGCACAGCGATAGTATGAGAAGAGTTCATCTACTGGTTCAATCTTTACTTGGAAGGTTTCAAGAAACCTGTTTAATGCTAAATCTCTAATTATCATTTTTATACCTCTAATCGATTAGTGTCTTTATTTCTTCTTGTTTACAAGAAATAAAGCCCTGGATCATCTCTGATGATCCTCCTCCCTTTCCTCCGTGGCTTACAAGCTTATCAAGCAATTCTTTCATATCTAATGAAGCAGAAGATAATATATAGCGATATCCTCTTTGATCATTTCCAACAAATACGCCAGCGTAGCGTGTTGCTTTCTTTTTTAGCTTATTAACAGCTTCACGCTGAACAGCTGTTTCCATTTGTTCTTCAAATAGAAGAATGCTTTCTCCTTCACAATGACTGATTTTTTCTGAAAGAGCATCACTTTGCACTTTTCTGATTTCACTTTCAAGTCTGCTGTTTTTATCTTGTAAGTTCTTTACATGCTTTACAAGTGACTCCTGGTTAGCGGAAAGCATACCATAAAGAGACTGGGCATTTTCATAGTCTTTTCTTATATAGTTAAAGGCTCTTATGCCACATTCTAAAAAGACTCTGATGCCACCTTTATAGTTCATATGACTGATGATCTTCATCATGCCAATTTCCCCTGTTGATTTAACATGAGGAGCGCAACATGCACATAGATCATATCCTTCAATATCGACAAGGCGCACATCGCCCTTGATTTCTTTTTTTGAACGATAATCCAATGTTTCAAGCGTCTTTCTGTCAGGATAAAAACAAGTAATAGTCTTATTCTGATAGATGGCCTTATTGACCTCTACTTCTATTTCTTTTAATGCTTCATCACTTATTGGTCCATTGAAATCTACTGTCATTTCATGGACTCCTAGATGAAAGCCAACATTATCATATCCAAATTTCTTATGCACGATACCACTGAAGATATGTTCTCCACTATGGCATTGCATATTTGAAAAACGAAAATCCCAATCAATCTGACCATGAACATGGTCTCCTACATGAAAAGGATGATTCTTTATTTCATGAATGATCATATCTCCTTCTTCTTGTACATCAGTTACCTTCTTTCCCTCAATAAAGCCTCGATCGGCACACTGTCCACCAGCTTCTGGGAAAAAGATTGTATTATCAAGGATAATATGATCTTGATCACACTCAATAACCTCTGCTTCAAAAGAAGTCTTATATGGATATTTTTCATAAGTTCTAATACTCACTCGTATTCACCTCAGTCCCTATTATACAAAAAACAAGACTAGATAACTAGCCTTGTCTTGATTCTAAGTATTCCCTAATAATGACTCTCTCATCCATTGGATACTTCTTGCCTTTAATTTCCTGATAATCTTCATGACCTTTACCTGCAAGAACAATAATATCTCCTGGTTCACCATGTTCAATAACATAAGCGATAGCTTCTCTACGATCAGGTATTTCTACATACTGACCATCAGTCTTAGCCATACCAATTTCAATATCTTTGATAATATCCATTGGATCTTCGTCTCTTGGGTTATCAGAAGTAATAACTGTTAAATCAGCTAATCTTCCTGAAACTTCACCCATCTCATATCTTCTTAATTTACTGCGGTTACCACCACATCCAAATAATACAACTAAACGATGTGGATGATAGTCTTTCAATGTAGTAAGAAGGCTTTCTAAGCCAAAGGCATTATGTGCATAGTCAATCATTAATGTGAAATCATCTGACACCTTGACCATTTCAATTCTTCCTTTTGCCTTTGCATGAAGCAATGCTTCCTGCATATCTTCTTTATTGACATTAAAGTGAGCACAGATTGCCATTGCGGTTAAAGCATTATAAACACTGAATTTACCTGGTGTTGGTATTTCTACATGAAGATCAATTAACCCTTTCGCATCAAATGAAATACCCAATTCCCCTGGTTTCTTGATTAAATCAAGATTTTCAGCTCTCAAGTCCGCATTTTCATGTAAACCAAAAGTTTCTAGTTCACAAGTATGACCTTCTAATACAGTCTTGTAGTGTGCATCATCACAGTTGACAATACCCTTCTTGCACTGCTTAAACAATAATCCTTTACAATGCATATAATGTTCAAATGAAGGATGTTCATTTGGTCCAATATGATCTTCAGAGATATTAGTAAGAATACCGATCTCAAATGTAAATCCCTGTGTTCTATGCAACATTAATGCCTGGGAAGAGACTTCCATAACAACAACTTGAATACCAGCCTCTACCATATCCTTAAAAGTCTTCTGTAATACATAAGATTCTGGTGTTGTATTCACTGAAGGAATATGTACATCTCCAATAATTGTTTCCACAGTACCAATCAATCCTACTTTATAGCCAGCATGTTCAAGAATGGATTTTACCATATAGGAAGTTGTCGTCTTTCCTTTTGTACCAGTAATCCCAATAACCTTCAATGAAGATGCAGGATGCCCATAATAGCTTGCCGCAACAAATGCCATCGCATATCTTGTACTTTCTACCTTGATGATTGTGACATCTTCTTCTACTTCTACATCACGTTCTACAAGAATAGCCTTAGCTCCTTTTTTAATGACATCGCTAATGGCATCATGTCCATCAAAATGAACGCCTTTTACACAGACGAACAATGATCCTGGTGTCACTTTTCTATTATCGTAAATGACATCAGTGACATCGCACTCTTCTCCTTTTATAATTTCATAGTTAACACCTTTTAATAATTCTTTTATTGAATACATAGATGTCTATCCTCTCTTTCATACAAAATTATAATACAACGAGAAGAATTGTGAAGTCAAAAAAAAGCAGTGAGAACTCTAACTCACTGCAGCGTCGATAATATTTTAATAGGGAGTTTTTTGATTTTACTGAAGTAAATATATGAAAGTTTTGTGAACATAGTATTAACTCAAACAAAAAGACAGAATCTTTTAGATTCTGCCCTTTTGTTTGTCGAAAATATTATAAAGAGAGTCTGAACTTCTTTACAGGTGTTACTATAACATGTCTATAAAAGAAAAGCACGCATAAATAGACATTTTTATAAAAAGAAAAGAAAAAGGGGTTTTTGTACATTTTATCGTAATAATTTAGTTACATTTGTCACTTGATGTAATTAACATTTATCATTTTATTTGATTCCATAACATCTTCAAAAAGCTGCATCACTAAATCTTGATAGGAGGCAGGTAATTCCTCAACATTCTTTATTGTTAACACTGTTGGTTCTCCTATTTCACATAGTACATCATACAAGGCATCAAGATTGTTGCCATAATAGTCAGGAAGAGGCAGTTTTCTAAAAGCATTATGTAGATCTTGGGCTGTATAGACATGATCAAAATTAATAATATACTCCATATTCTACTCCTCAAATGTTATTTTGGTAAAAGTCTGATAGTGATCATCCGTATAATAAATCACAAAATCTTTTGAATAGATCAATCGCTTCTTGCCTCGCGATTTTTTATGCAATGTATCGATATCACATTCTTTATAAGAATCAACCGGAAGACGACGTTCATAATTGCCAAAGCGATCTCCACCTATGCATCCATTTTTTACATAGTAGTCAAGACCACCACCACGCCAGCCCTTTTGTCTGGCTTGATTCTTCGTAATAAAATTCTTTGGCAATTTCCTATAAGTATGAAGATACAGTGACACATCTCCTTTAGATGTGTAGATCCCATCATAATCAATTTTCTCTTTAACTGTTGCTTGACAGGCTGTTAATGCTATAAAGAGACTTAATAAAAGAAACTTGATTTTCATTGATATTCCTCCTTCTTTTATTCTAACAAAAAAGATTTGCGTTTTAAAAAGCAAATCTTTATAAAATTAAATAGACAAAATAGATAGCGTATGCAATAAGCATTGTGATCCCGCCCCATCTAGAAAGTTCATGGTCTTTAAAGACACATAAATAAAGCAGGACACATGCGACAATTGCTACAATGCTGTCGATGATAAACTTTGACTGGTAAGCCACCGGTGTAATTATGGCGCTTGTCCCAATAACGAATAAGATATTGAAGATATTCGAACCAACAATATTACCAATAGCGATATCGGCCTTTCCACGTTTAGCTGCAGTAACAGAAGTCACCAATTCAGGAAGAGATGTTCCCAATGCGACAATGGTTAATCCGATAATACGTTCACTTACTCCAAAGTATTTTGCGATACCACTTGCTCCATCAACCGCAAAGTTAGAACCTAGAACAACGATAACGATTCCAATGACTGTTAAGAATAATAGAATAGGAATAGTACGTAAGTGGGCAATCTGATCTTCCTCTTCTGCTTCGATAAAACCTTTCTTAGTCATTATGAACAAGTAAGACAAGTAGGCAATAAACAATGCCCATAAGATTAATCCACCTTTAATGCCAATGACTTCATTTTGAAGTCCAATAATTGAAAAGATAATAGACACAGCGATCATGAATGGCAATTCATATTTGACAGTTGTCTCTTTGATAAGTAATGGGGTAATACATGATGTCACACCCAAGATGATCAATATATTAAGAATATTAGAGCCAAGAACATTTCCTACAGCGATATCTACGCTTCCCTTTAATGCAGAAGTGATGGATACAGCTGCTTCAGGGGCACTTGTTCCCATCGCAACGATGGTTAACCCTACTACAAGAGCAGGAATTCCTAATCTTTTAGCGATGCCGCTCGCACCTTCTACAAGCCAGTCCGCACCTTTGATAAGCATTAAAAACCCTAAGATCAAAAGCCCTATGTTTTTTATTAACAGTATCATTTTTCTTTTTCCTTTCCTTTTAACAATGCAATAAGCTGATGATACTCATCACTTATTTCTTCTTTATTTAAAACATATTCATGTTTTCTTTTTTCTTTATAATGTTCAAGATAATAAAGCACTTTTTCATAATAAAATTTAGCTTCCTCTAAATAGCCAAGTCTCATCAGATCATAAGCTAAGTCATGTGTGGATACAGCCAAGTAATGACGTTCTCCTTCATGACTGTACTTCTTTTCATAATAAGCAGAAATATCAAAACATTTTCTAAAGTAATCCAATGATTGCTTTTCATCTAATTCTTCAAGGACATATCCCATATGTCGGTAAGCTAAGGATAAAGAGTAATGAGAACTTACACTCTGATATTCATCATGAAGCTTTTCTCTGATCGCAAGATCTTTTTCAAAATACTCTTTAGCTAGATTATATTCTGATTTATTCATATAGACCCAACCGATATTCATATAGGCAATCCCTACTTCAGCTTTTCTGACATAGATATCTGTACGTTTTTCTATATCTAAGTTGAGTGATAGGGATTCTTTATAATAAGCTAAAGCCTGATCTATATTATGTAGCTTCTCATTGACTTTTCCTAACTTCTTTAAGATAATCGCTACACTAAACAGGTCATCATCGCTGTTGCTTAGAGCGTCTTCTTTTTCTAATTGATAAACTTCTTCATAATAATAAAGAGCATCCTTGTACTTTTCTCTTAAAAAAGCAATATTTCCCTTTTGTTCAGAGGCAATAATATAGCTTTCACGATAGTTAGGATCTTTCTTGTACAGTTCGCTAAATAGTTCATAGGCTTCATCATAAAGTAGACTCGCCTGTTTTAGACTATCCTGATCACCTAACTGTTCATAGCGATTTCCCATCTGTCTAAGTGAAATACCATAGTTGTATTTATTATCCAATGATGGATCTTCATCGAGTAACATCTTAAAGATATCTTTTTCTATATTATGATAATAAAGCGATAATTCTATACGCTGATCATCACTATCGATATTATCAAGGTCTTCAATGGTATCAATAGAAGCATAATGTAAACCTATCTTTTCAGCGATATGGGCTTTTTCATAGTTATTTTCAAGATGACAATCTTCATATTGCTTAAAGAGCGCCAATGTGTAATTGAGCGCTTCTTTTTCAAAGTCATCCCCTAGTTTTTCGTAGACTCTAATGACATCTTCTAAGCCTACTAAAACATTGCGTTTATTATCCTCATTAGGATTGTTAATTGCGACTTCTTCAAGAATAGTCTTTTCTCTTAAATAGGGATCAATACTGCGAGGGAGATCCACTTTTTCAAGAAAGTGTCCATATTCCTGATAAGTGATGGCTAAATCGACATTCTCTTCTTCATTGCGATCTTTCTTACGCCATAAGCGCCATAATAATTCACAATAGAGATCATCTATTTCTTTAATGAAAGACTGATTTTCTAATGAAATATAGTAGGTGATGAGTCTTTCATTTAAAAGCATATCTTCAATTGTAAGAATGTGATCGAAGCTATCATTAAGATAATCATGAAGTTCACTTAATGACATAATATCGATAGGCTCTTCTCTGGTTTCCTGATCACCAATACCATTTGGTCCTACCCATGCATAAGTAATGAGCAGTTTATGGTGAGTGGGATCAAGGGTGATCATATTTAATTCTTTTACTAATGTTGGATTTGTATCTATATCATTGATAAAGAGGATAAATTCTTCCATATATCTCACCTTAATGTATATAAGTCATAATCAAATATGCCACGTAACAAGCAATCATGCCTGATACAGCGACGAATATGAGACTCTTATTGCGAAATGCAAAATAGAAAGCGACAGTGGCACCCGCAAGTGATTCATAAAGATGAGGAGTCGCATGAAAAATACCTGGGAATGTCAAGGCACCAAGAGCTGCATAAGGCAGATAATAAAGCAAGGATTGAAGATATGGTGATTCAATTTTCTTGCGATAAAATGTAAGTGGCAGAAATCTTGGAATATAGCTAAAAGCCGCCATGATCAATACACCAATTAAATAGTAGATCATACTTTCTCCTCCTTTGGATAAAGCTTAGCACCAACTGCGGCAGAAATAAGAATGGATGCGATCAGCTTAAATCCATCTCCCATAAATGCAAAAAGTGGTACGTAGTGCAATAGACAATGCAATGCAACTGATAACACAACAACGACTGCAACCTCTTTTGATTTACGTGAAGGAGGTACGATAAGCGCTAAGAACATGCCGTATAAAGCAATACCCATAGCTCCTTGTACACTTGCTGGCAACAGATCCATAATAAGTTCACCACATAATGAACCCAATCCCCACCCTAAAAATGGTAGTGTCATCAGCCCCGCCATATAGGAAAAAGTAAGTGGCTGGGACTCTAGACTGGCAATGGCGAATGTTTCATCGGTTACGACAAATGAGATGAGAAGACGTTGTAATGTTGTCATCTTTTCTTCAATCTTCTGGGAAAGAGAAAGTGACATTAAGAAGTAGCGGGCATTGATCATTAACAATGTTAACGCAATTTCAAAGTATGTGGATTGACTTAACATTAAGTTCACTCCCGCAAACTGCCCTGAAGATGTAACGTTTGTAAAAGAAATCAATGTTGCAAGTCCAAGGGGCAGCTGATGTGAGACGCATAGTACGCCAAAAGAAAATGAGACTGGGAAATAGCCTAATGCGATAGGAATTCCCTTTTTTAATCCTGTTTTATATGTAAGCATAATTATTCACCTGTATAAAATATAGAGGAAAAGCATCTATTATGCAAGAATCTTATTTCACCATTTCTAACACATCTTCTAAAGAAGGGACAACCGCAATGAGATGCTCTTCTTTCATTTCACTTAAATCAATAAGATCAGGGACTCCAATGACATCAATGCCAGCGGCATTGGCTGCTTTGATACCGTTTTTTGAGTCTTCTAATACAACGCATTCTTCTGCTTGATGATTGTATAAAGAAAGAGCCCTCAGATATATATCTGGATTGGGTTTAGAATATTTGACATGATCTCCACAGACTTTCTTATCAATCCAATGCGAAAGATGTCCTTTCGCAAGGGCTCTTTCTACTCCTTCTTCAAAAGTAGAAGAAACAAGGATGATATCATAATCATGTTCATATAAATAAGAAAGCAGCTTTTCTGCGCCTTTCTTTTGTTTTAAGTCGTGATCTTTTAGATAGTCTTTAAGCATAAGTGCTTTTTCTTCTTCATGGCGATTAAGAAAATCTGGATCACCAGTCATCTCTTTAGCAATCATTCTTGCCTGATCACCCGATGTTCCAATTACTTTTGTGATAAGGTCTTCATGTTCATTGAGATGATATTTATCAAAGATCTTATGCCAGAGTTTTACATGTAAAGCTTCTGTATCTAAAAGCAGTCCGTCCATATCAAATAAAAATACGTTTTTATTTTTTAGCATACTTTTCTCCTTTAAAAAGAAGGAATCTTATTCAGATTCCTTCTTATCAATGATTCCTTCAAATTGAGGATTATAAATGAGACGATCTTCTTCTTCATTTAATAATTCCTGATATTTGACATTTAATTCATTATAGCCTTTTACAAGACCATTGTATTTATTCTGGAATAATTCCAATGCGCCAATGTAGTCATCCATCTTATCTGTAACATGGTCAAAGGCACCTTGTACTCTTGCCAATGAAGATCTGATCTTCTTGTTTTCTTCATCAATGGCCTGTTTTTCTTCATTGATCTGTGAATAACGAGATTTGATGTTTTCAAGTTCTTCTTTAAGAACAGGGTTTTCCTGCTTGAAGGCATCAACTTGTTCACCTAGAAGAGATACTTCACTTCTAAGTTTCTGATTCATTTCTCTAAAACGCATATTGTTCTTGGCAGCTTCTTTGTTGCCTTCTTCTAATTTAACATTTTCATTCTTTAATTCTTCATTTTCTGTCTTTAATGAATCATTTTCTTTTGATAATGCTTCGTTTTCTTCTTTAAGTTTAGCATTTTCACTGTCAAGTTTAGGCTGACGTACTTTAAATGCCTCATTATCCTTAGATAACTCTTCATTTTTAGACATAAGTGATGTATTCACGCTTACAAGAGAAGCATTCTTATTCTTAAGATCCGCATTCTCTTTCTTTAATTCTGGAACCTGCTGGTTGAAGGCCTTGTTGGCTTCTTCCAATGTTTCATTAATAGATTTTAATTCTCTATTGTCACTATCGAACTTATGGTTCACTTCAGCCAATGACTGATTTTCTTCTGCCATACGCTCAATATTGCTCATAGCAGCAGTCTTTTCTTCTTCTAATGTAGAAACCTGGTTTTCTAATGTTTCATTTTCTGCTTCTAATTTAAGCTTTAAGGCATTAAGATCCTGTGTTTCTTTAGATAATTCTTCATTCTGACTTCTTAATAATGAAAGCGCAGCTTCCTGTTTTTCTTTTTCCTGAGATAAAGAAAGATTATTATTCTGTAAAGCTTCTACTTCTGCCTTTAACGCATCCAATGTATCAAGCTGTTTATGTCTTTCTTCTTCTAAAGCTGTTTTTGCAAGAGTCAATGATTCTACTGCATCTTCCTGTTCTTTCTTTTCATCAAGCAATGAAAGATTGCGACTCTTTAATGTTTCTTTTTCTTCTTCAAGAGCCTTTAATTCCTCTGTTGCCTTCAATACATCTTTACGAGCAGTTTCTAATTCTTCATTTGCTTTTTCTGCATTAGCTTTAATCTCTTCATAGTCATTTTCTAATGCACTATATTTATCCTGCACTTCTCTTAATGAACGCAATTCTTCCTTATTGGCTCTCACAATCTGATCAAGCATTGTGTTCTTTAACTTTAATGCATTGTTTTCTGAAGTAATCTTAGCAACATTCTCCATTAATTCAGTATTCTTGACAACTGTTGCTTCAGCACTCTCTTTCATTCTTTCCATTTCTTCATGGGCAGAACTCTTAGATTCATTTAATTTTGCATTTTCTTCTTTTAATGAAGAAATCTGTTCTCCAAGATTTGTCATTTCTTCAGTAGCTAAACGCTTATCTGTCATAAGTTTATCGTTATCTACTTTTAAAGTGGACATTTCATTTTCTAATGAAGTTAACAGTTCATCTACACTTTCTTTATCCGAAGATAGTTTTTCTTTTTCTTCTTTTAAGGAGGCTAACTCCTGTTCTAATGAAGCTAATGCATCATTTGTATGTTGCTTTTCTTCATTTAATGATGAAAGTTCTTTTTCTAATTGAGATAGACTTTCACTAGACTGTGTATATTTTACAGATAAAGATTCTTTTTCTTCTTTCAAACTAGCAACTTCTGACTGTAAAGCTGATAAAGATTCACTTGCTTTCACATTTTCAGATGAAAGTGACTCATTTTCTTCTTTTAATGAAGAAACAGTACTTTCTAATTCAGACACTGTTTCACTTGTGTGACTTTGTGAAGATGTAAGTTTATCATAATCTTCCTTTAATGAAGAAAGCTGTTCTTCTAATGAAGCACTCTTCTTTAAGGCTTCTTCTTTTTCTTCTTCAAGAGAAGAAATCTTTGATGTAGCCTCACTATTAGTAGACTTGGCATCATCATAGCTTGCCTTTAGACTATCAGTTTCTTTATATAAAGAATCATACTGATCCTTTAATGACTGGACCTGATTTTCTAATGATTTAAGCTGTTCATCTTTTGATGCATTTTCTTTTTTTAATATATCCAAGGAAGCTTCATCTATTTTTGGCTCATTCTTAAGAGACTCATATTCTCCTCTAAGATTTTGTACTTCAGCTCTTAAATCCTTATTTGAGTTCTCTAAAAGCGCCTTATCATCTTCTAATCTCTTATTAGCAGCCTTCAGGATATCATTCTGTTGCTTAACATCCTGTACTTTTTTAGTAATATCTTTAAGACGTGCTCTAATTTTTGTTTCAAAATCTTCTGGTGCCATAATGAGTTCCTCCTCTTATTTTTAACTTATTTACCATAAAGTTAGATTCATTATATCAAATAATCCATTAATAATCAAAAAAGACTCCTATTGAAATAAAAGCAGTGATCATCGATTAAATTCATCTTCCGTCCATCGCCTTAATAGAAGCGAACCGCTGGTATCCTGCTTTTTAGACTCAAAACGATAGGCTTCGCCTACGCTCTTTTTTAGATTGTAGAAATCAGACATGAGTTCATCTTTTAATGTGTGCATTGAAATATGACTTGTCCACTCATAGATCATATGTCTAATTGTTTCATTGCCTTCTTTATATAATTGAATAAGTCGGAAGATGCATTCTGTAGATGTAATTCTAATTTCTACAATATCATAATCATTTAGAACGAGAAAAATGTATGTCAATAATGTAAAGACATCACTGTAGCGTTTCTCCTTCATTAGAAGGGGGATATGCTTTTCCATAAATTCATAGAAATCATGATGAAATTTCAAAGATTTCTTAAAATCTAATTGAAACGGATATTTATTGAGTATCTCTTTTATCATTAATAAATACTGATCAATTGTTTTCATACACTCCCTCCTTTCTCTTTATTATATCAATAATAATGCATTCTTCCTACAAAAATTGATTTTAGTATTTCAATACATAGCGTACATGACTATGCAAAGAGGTAAAATGTTCTGGACATTGATTATGTTTCATATTAACAAGAAAAGAAGTCGCCTTGCCTCCCTTCCTTAAAATCAGATAAATCTGATGACATTTTCTTTTGGTCATATATGATCCCTGATCTTTTACATGAAATTGCTGGTGTGAAACAATACCTGACTTGTAGTAATCTTTTCCAAAATAAAGATATCTCTCACTCCCCTCAATAACACTTGTATAATAATGAAATCTTATTAGCTGCTTCACCTGTTTAGCAGGATCTTGAATAAGACTAAATGCGATCAATACACAAAATAAAAGCAGCCCAATCATAAAACGTTTCCCCATATTATTTTACTTCACTTGTCCCATCTTCATAATGAATTGTAATGCCTGGCTGCACATTATAGCAGTAGACACAAAACTGTATTTCCTGATCCTCAACGGATTTCCCTTCTAGCAGCACACCTTTTGCGAGTAGCTGATTGTCCTTATAAATAGGCGTAACCCTATACAAGACATGATGTGCAGTTCTTTTTATATAAGTTGCAACCTTGTTCTCCCATGGCAGCATTCCCTTTATATTAAGATAGCGTGTTCCTGTCATAAGATTCTTCCTATTGGCATTTTCAGCACCAATCTCATAAGCAATCAGGTGACAGCGATTATAAAGATAACCAGCAGGGTTATCAGAATTCCTGATTTCCTCATATCTTCTTTGATGCCATCCTGTTGGCTTTACCATCCCAATACTCTTTCTTTTTTCTTTAGGTAAAGTAGACATAGATGCATTAATAAATGCTTTCTGAACTCTTCCTAGATGATCTAAAGAAGAATATTCTTCAAAGTTCCCTTTACTATAATCTTCTTTATTAAAGAAAGGTTTATTATCATGAATAGTGACATAGGCCTTCCCGTTGAAAGAAGGAACCCCCTCTAATGTATAGCTTTCCTGATGAAAACAATAAGGACACTCTTTATATCCTAATAGTTCACATAGAATACGCATGCTTTCTTTCTTGTGAGAAAAAAGATGCTCACAGTATTCACTTTGATGAAAATAGCTTCCTCCTTCATTGTAGAAAACCATCTGCATTTCTTTTACATCATGAAAAAGAAGTCCACCTATCATGATCATCAATGATAAAATTCCCGTTAAAAGTTTTTTCTTCATAAATCTCACCTTGACGTATTCTAATACATCTTCATTAAAAATACCATAAATAAACTTACTTCTATCTACTTGATAAACAATGTATTTCTATATTAAAAAGCTAGTCTTTAAATAAAATTTTAAATATTATTCTTTTCTCTATTATAATGACAAAGATTTTACTATAATATATTTATACAAATAAAATATAAAAATGAATTGGAGGAAGAAATATGGCAAAACGTGTCAGTAAGTTTTTTAAGCTTGAAATGGTTCTTCTAAAGATCCTTCAAAACAAAGACAGATACGGTTATGAAATCGTACAGCTGTTGACGGAAGCATCGAATGGAAGAATCAACATTGCGGAAGGTACAATGTATCCTATTCTCTATAAGCTACTTGAAAGTGGTCAGATTACAGGGAAAAAGGTTTTAGTAGGGAAACGCCAAACTCGAATCTACTATCACATTGAACCTGAAGGATTAGAATATCTTAAGAAACTTGAAGGTGAATACAATGCTTTCAAAGAAGGCGTAGATCACCTTATTGCAGAAGTAAACAAGGGTACTTACTAGTTCCTGTTAACACAATTAACAAAAGTTCTTCATTTATTGATTGTTTTTTATTAATTCTGTTAACACTTGATTCCATTTTCTTGAACAGTTTGTCACAATCAATTATTGTGTAGGTGTCAAAGGAAAGGACGGTACAGAATTATGGATTATAAAACAATTGTAAGAAAGTCTCAGGAATCATATAATAGATTTTTCAATGATATTCACTATCTTCCTAAAGAAGAAGAAATCAGCGATATTACTATAGATATTGAAAACATGCAGGATAAGATTGCAGCAAAAGCTGCACAGGCTAAAGGTCATATCGCTTATCTTGAACAGGTGAAAAAAGAGATTGAAGATCAGGCAAAAGCTTCTGAAGAAGGTGTATTTACTAACGAACATAAGGACACAGAAGCAAAGCTTAATAAGATGTATGATGAATATGTAGAAGCAAATAAGAAACTATTTGCTTTACAGACTAAGATTGGTAAATTATTACATAAATAAAAGAAGGGGCTGACCCAGTAAAGTGATTTATGGATAATCACTGAGCTGGACCAGCTCTTTTTTTCTTTCTTTGACTCCCTACAGCCAGATAAAATCTGTTTACGGGCATTTAGACATAAAAAAACACCCATTTTTGGGCGCAAT